>JBDSGI010000077.1:0-6941 GCA_039919035.1 Opitutaceae bacterium | reverse complement strand
GTCAAATTCCCCGGGCCATTGCGGAAGACGAGACTGCACTGCGGCTGCAATCCGAGTTTCCGGAGGCCCGCGATCACCTCGCTCACTTGCGACAGCGCGCGCGACGATAATACTGTAGACTGAAAGCGAGATTGCATCCCGCCTGAATAAGTGTCCACATGGACACTATGCACGAACCCCTCACCGATCGGCAACAGCAGGTCCTCGATTTCATCCACGCGCATCAGCGGCAGCAAGGCGTCTCACCTTCGCTGCGCGAAATCCAGGCGCACTTCGGGCTGGCCAGTCCCTTCGGCATCAAGCGCCACGTCGATGCGCTCACCGCGAAAGGCGCCCTACGCCGGCTTGAGGGCAAGGCGCGCGGGCTGATTCCCGCCTCGCATCCGCGCCGCGGCGCGCTCGCCGAGATCCCCCTCTTCGGCACCATCCCGGCCGGCCTTCCGGTTGAAGCTGAACAGGAACCCGACAGCTACATTTCCGTCGACACCATCTCCCTCGGCGTGCGGCCCAACGCCAAACTCTTCGCGTTGCGCGTGCGCGGCGACTCCATGATCAACGCGAGCATTCTCGACCGCGACATCGTGTTTCTCACTCCGCGCGAGGCGCGCCCGGATGATATCGTCGCCGCCCTGATCGATGGTGAATCCACCTTGAAGCGTTACCTCGTGCAACGCGGCCGGCCTTTCCTGCGCGCGGAAAATCCCCGCTACCCCGATCTCCTGCCGGCCACCGAACTCGTGATTCAAGGCGTGATGGTGGGGCTCCTGCGTGCCGGGGCGAATTAGACCTATCTCGGCGAAACATCTTCTCCGGTGATCTCCGGTCTTTCCATCGGCGCTACCACCGCCATGGTTCTGGGCGATGAGCCTGCCCCGTTCGTTATCCCGTCGTGAATTTCTCGTCAGTTCCGCGGCGGCCTTCTCCGCCACCCGACTGACGCTCAATGCCGCGCCCGCCACCGAGCTGATTATCGATATCCACCAGCACCTAAATTATGGCGGCAAGCGTGACACGGCGTGGAAACAGATTTTCCCCGCGCGCACCCCGGCCGAGTTCCTGGTGCACCAGCGCGCGATGGGCGTGACGAAAACCATTCTCCTGCCCGCCGGACGCGAAGTGCTGCAACCGTCGACCCATCAGGGCCGGGGCAACGGCCTCGAGGGCACGGTGAGCGGCAACGAGGCGGCGATGGCGCTCGCGCGCCAATCTCCCGCTGAGTTTGCCTTCGGTGCCAACGAGGTCAGCGACCTCCCTGACGCTCCCGCCGTGATCGAAAAATACCTGAAGCTCGGCGCCTGTATCATCGCCGAGCAGAAGTTCGGCGTGGAGTGCGATTCCGCCGTGATGCAAAAGCTCTTCACCCTGGCCGCCGCCTACCGGGTGCCGATTCTCATGCACTTTCAGGTTGGCAGCTACAACTACGGCTTCGACCGCTTTCACCGGATGCTCCAAAAATATCCAACGGTGAATTTCATCGGACACGCCCAAACGTGGTGGGCCAATGTTGACAAAGCCAACGTGGACAATCCCAAGGCGCTTTATCCGGACGGCCCCGTCACAGCCGGCGGCCTCACCGATCGCTATCTCCGCGACTATCCCAACATGTTTGCCGATCTCTCGGCCGGCTCCGGCGAGCGAGCCTTCAAACGCGATCCGGAACACGCGCGGGGCTTCTTCGCGCGCCACCAAGACAAGCTGCTGTTCGGCAGCGACTGCAACGACGCCACCGGCGATCCCGCCGTCTGTTCCGGCGCCCGCCAGATCGCCCAGATTCGGCAATTCAGCCCGAACAAAACGGTCGAGCGCAAGGTGCTCTACGAAAACGCGCGTCGTCTCTTCCGGTTTTAGCGCGATCCGCGCGAACGCGTCCGATATTTTGATTCCACCGTAGCTCCACCGCGCGCCTAACCAGGTTTCAGCAATCCGCCAAGATCCACCCTGATCACTCACCCCGCGATGGCTTCATCTTTATCCACGCCTACGCGCCGGCAGTTCGCCAAAAAAACGCTCGCCCCTGCCGCAGATCAATTTCTCCGCCGGGAATATCGCAAGGGCTGGGTGCTGTGAAACCCACTCCCCGCATCGTCCCATTCGTCGGTGCGATTCTGATGGCGAGCGCCCTCGCCGCCATCTCCGCCCGTGGCGCGACTTTCAAATTTCCGGCGCAGTCGCTCACCGTCCCCGACGGCTTCACCGTCGAACTCGTGGCCGGCCCGCCCTTGGTGAACCGCCCGATCGCGATCGCCTTCGACGAACGGGGGCGGCTCTACGCCGCCGATTCCTCCGGCCTCAGCGATCGCGCACCCATTCAATTTGAGCAGAAGCCCCACCGCATCATGCGGCTCGAGGCCACCCACGGCGACGGTCGCTTCGACCGCGCGACCGAATTTGCCGACAAGATGATGTTTCCGCAGGGCGCGCTCTTCCACGAAGGCTCGCTCTACGTCGCCGCCCCGCCACACATTTGGAAACTCACCGATACCGACGGCGACGGCGTCGCGGATAAGCGCGAAATCTGGTGGGACGGCGGCACGCTCACGGGCTGCGCCAACGACGTCCACGGTCCCTACCTCGGCCCCGACGGCTGGCTCTACTGGACGAAGGGCGCGTTCGCCGAACAGAAGCACACCCTCGGCGACGGTAGCGCCTTCGTCTCGCGCGCCGCGCACATCTACCGCGCGCGCCCCGACGGCTCCCGCCTTGAGCCCGTGCTCACCGGCGGCATGGACAATCCCGTCGGCCTCACCTTCGCCGCTCACGGCGAGCGTTTCCTCAGCGGCACGTTTTTCATCACGCCGTCCGCCGGCCAGCGCGACGGCCTAATCCATTCAATCTACGGTGGCGTTTACGGCAAAGAAAACGCCGCTTCCGCCGGCCATCCGCGCACCGGCGATCTCATGCCGATGATGACGCACATGGGCGCCGCTGCGCCATGCGGGTCGACGACCTATCGCTCCGGTGTCTTCGGCGCGGACTACACCGACAACCTTTTTGTATGCTACTTCAACCTCCGCAAAATCGCCCGCCATGTGCTCGTGCCCGCCGGCGCGACGTTTACGACGCGCGACACCGACTTCGTTACTTCCGACAGCCCCGACTTCCACCCCACCGATGTGCTCGAAGACGCCGACGGCAGCCTGCTCATCGTGGACACGGGCGGCTGGTATAAAATCTGTTGCCCCAGCTCGCAGCTCGCCAAACCCGATGTGCTCGGCGGCATCTACCGCGTGCGCAAGATCGGCGCTCCGCGCGCTCCCGCTCGGCTCGCGGAACCGCACGCCGACCTCTGGGCTCACGCGCTCCGCGAAACCCCCGAAGCTCGCGCCGCCGTCCGAGCCCGGCTCGGCGACAAGGACCCGGCCGTTGTGAAAGTCGCACTCCAAATCGCGAGCCTTTGGCGCGACGCCGGTTCGTTTGAGTTTGCCCTGCCCCTTCTCGCCAGCGACGACGCCGCGATTTCTCGTCTCGCCGCCGAGACCCTTGGTCGCCTCCGCAATCCTCGCGCCATAGAAGTGCTCCTCAAATCCGCCGCCCGCCTCGCCCATGTCCCGCGCACCGCCACCGGCACCGCGGCCAGTTCCTCGGATCGCGCCATCGAACATGCCCTCACCTACGCGCTGATCGAAATCGGAAAACCGGAGGAACTCCGTTCCGCCCTCCGCGCGGCGCCCGCCGTCGCCCGCGTCGCGCTCGTCGCGCTCGATCAGATGCCCGGCGGCAATCTCCTCCCCTCCGACGTGCTGCCCTCGCTCAACGCATCGGATTCCACTCTCCAACCCACCGCCACGTGGATCGTCAGTCACCGCCCCGAGTGGGGCGATGCGCTGGCGCAGCATTTCCGCGCACGGCTCGCGCCGTCCCGCACGGCCGATCTCGCGCCGCTGCTCAGCCAGCTCGCCTCAGCTCCCGCGATCCAGCAGCTCCTCGCCGACATGCTTCGCACCGCGAATCGCTCCGTTGCCCTCACGGCGATGCGCGAAGCGGCCTTGAAGCAGGCGCCCGCCTCGTGGCTCGCGGCGCTAGTGCCGCTACTCGACGGCCCATCGCATCGCGAGGCCGTCGCCACCGTGCGCATGCTGGCTCTGCCGAAAAACGGCCACGCCGATCTCCTCGCCGCGCTCGCCGACCTCGGGCGCAATCCCGCCATCGATGCCGCGACCCGCCTCGACGCGCTCACGCTCGCCGCACCTGCGCTCAAGTCGGTCGATAGCCTGCTCCTCGATTTTCTGTTGGCCCAGCTCGGAACCAAGCAGCCCTTGCTTCAGCGCTCCGCCGCCGCCACGGCGCTGGCGAAGGCCCCGCTTTCCTCCGAACAGCAGTTGCAGCTCGTTGGTGCAATGGCGAGTATCGGCGCAATCGAAGCGCCGAAGCTGCTGCCCGCATTCGAACGCCAGCCCACCGAACTCCTCGGCCTCGCGCTCGTCGATGCGCTGCGCGTTTCGCGCGGCCTCGCCGGCGTCCGCGTTGCCCAGCTCAAGCCGCTTTTCGCAAAGTATCCTTCCCGCGTGCAAACCGCCGCCGCGCCGCTCCTCGAATCTCTCCACGCGGACCTCGCCAAACAAAACGCGCGCATCGACGCGCTTCTGCCCACGCTCACCGGCGGCGACATCAACCGCGGCCACCTCGTCTTCAACAGCGAGAAGAACGCCTGCACCCTCTGCCACAAGATCGGTTACCGCGGCGGACTGCTCGGCCCCGATCTCACCACCATCGGGAAAATCCGCACCGCGCGCGACCTGCTTGAAGCGATTGTATTTCCGAGCGCGACGTTGGTGCGCGGCTACGAACCACTCACCGTCACCACCAAGGCCGGCGAATCGCACACCGGTCTCGTGCGGAAGGACGATGCCGATGAAGTCGTGCTGGCGACGGGCCCGGAGACCACGCAGCACATCTCGCGGGCCGAGATTGTCGACCTTCTGCCGTCGAATGTTTCTCCGATGCCGCCAGGCATGGACGCCGTGCTCACCCCGCAAGAACTCGCCGATCTCATCGCATTTCTAAAATCACGGACATGACGGCCACGTGCGCGCGACTGGCCGACGCGCGTCACCCCTCACGGCTCCCGACCGCCTTGGCGAAACTCCGGTCGCGTCATCAACTGCGGCAGATACGGCTTATATTCGGGCGACGTCATCCAATCCCGCGACTTCGGCTCGCCGGCGCGAACCTTGCCCTCGGGATAGTCCCGGCCGGCCACGCTGGTCTCGACGGAGGCATTCCACTCAAGCAGAGCTTTGCGCAGTCGGGCGCTGAGTTCCGGCTGCGAGACTGACAGGTCCTTGGCTTCCGTCGGATCGGATTCGAGATCGAAGACCTCGAATTTTTCGCCGCCGATGGCCTGCGTGAGAATCTTGTGCCGGCCGTCGATCAGTGCCGCGCGGCCCGTGTGACGGAAGAACAATGGCTTCGCGCGCGCCGGCAGATCGGCCGTGAAGATCGGCTGCAAACTTACGCCGTCGACCGTGGCAAGCATCGCGTCGGACGGCAGTCCGAGAATGGCGGCAATGGTGGGAAATATATCCACTGTCCCCGCCGGGTAACGTGTGATGCGCGGATTGCGAATCACTGACGGCCACTCGATGATCGCAGGCACGCGCAGGCCGCCCTCGTAGACGCTGTTTTTGAAACCGCGCAGGTTCCCCACCGTGCCGGGCTGAATGCCCGGCAGTCCGCCGTTGTCGCTGCAAAACCAGAGCAGGGTATTGTCCGCGAGGCCGAGTTCGCGCAACCCGCGCCGCAACGTTCCAATCGCGCGATCCATCGCGACGAGTTCGCCGTAGTGGTTCTGCGCGTTTTTCGTCAGCGCGGCAAAGGCGGTCTTGTCTTCATCCGCCGCGATAAAGGGCGCGTGCGGTGACCCGAACCAAATCACGGTGAACATCGGCCGCCCGCTCGCGCGCTTGGTTTTCATCAGCTTCAACGCCTCATCGACGATGATCTCAGAGGAGTCGCCCTTGAACTCCTCAAATTTCCCCTTGCGACTGAGCATCGGGTCGCGGTCGAAAAAATTCGTGACCGACAGCCAGTCGTCGAAGCCAAATTCGCCCGGGTTGTGATCGTCTTCCTTGAGCACGGGCGCGCCCGGGCCCTTGAAACCGTTGAGGTGCCACTTGCCGAAGTGCGCCGTCGCGTAGCCGGCGGCGCGCAGCGCCTGCGGCAGCGTCCGCTCCTGTTTTCGCAGCGCGTAGCCGTGATTCTCCACGCCGGTGCGATCGTTCGAGCGACCTGTCATCACAGTCGCACGCGTCGGAGAACAATTCGGCGCCCCGGCATAAAAACGATCGAAGCGCAGGCCCGCCGCCGCCATCGCGTCGAGGTGCGGCGTCTTGAGCACGGGATGACCATAGTAGCCGGTCTCGCCCCAGCCCATGTCGTCAGCCATCACGAGCACGATGTGCGGCCGGGTTGGTTGCTCGGCGGCGCAAAGGGTGATCGCGCCCAGCAGCACGGCGCCGAGAAGTAGGATTGGGCGTTTCATGTTCACCACGTCCCCTTCACACCAAATGTCCAGAGCGAGGCGTAGTCGATTCGCGTGCGGAACCGGGCGACCCGCGGCGTGCTGGGTCCGAAAATCTTCACGTCCTCCGTGGCGTCCCCGACATTTCGCAGGTTGAAAAAGAACGCCATGCGCTTCCAGAAATAATACTCGCCGACCACATCCATATACATCCGTTTGGAGGTCCAGTTAAAGGTGCTATCCTCGATGCCAACGCCCGAGACCAGATTGTTGCGCGACCGGCCGCGGTAGTTCCAGTTCAGCCGCACATTGTAGGTCGGCCGCGTCAGGCTGATGCCCCAGCTCCCGCTGCGGGGAATGAAACCGGCAAAGGAAACGGTGTCGTCGCCGGTCACGCGCTGCGCGCTGCCATTAGCGAACACCTGCACGCCCCGGGCCCAGTTCGGCAGAAAGCTCAACGCCTGCTTGTAGTTGAAATCGA
>JBDSGI010000076.1:0-3749 GCA_039919035.1 Opitutaceae bacterium | reverse complement strand
AATGAGTTCATGGAGATGTTTTTTTCGTGATTCGGAGGCTTGTGGGATGACCGGTGGCGCTCAACGGAGCGCGCCGTTGAGGCCGTTCGGGAAAAAGCCGCCGCTCGAGGCGTTCGGCGCCAGATAGACGATGTTCAGCACCTGACGTGGCGTGCGGCTAAACGCGATACTGTTGGCATCCGTCGGCACGAGGTTCGCGGCGCCGTTCAGCGTGACACCCTGGTCGGTGTCGTCGGCCCCGTCCACGGCGTCCCGCAGATCGGAGATGGCCTGCGCCGCCGCCTGCGCGGTTGCGCCGGCCTGGTAAAGCAGCGTGCGGACGACGCCCGCGTGATAGGCCTCGACACCGAGGATGCCGGCCGCGGCTTCCAAGAAGGTCTTGTTGGTGATGAGCGGAGCGCCGCCTTTGTAGGCGGTGACGCCGACATCCTCGAAGATGAACGCCCCGAGCAGGAAATTCGTCTCGCTGGAGAAGGGATCAAAACCGGCACCGAGACCAGCGGCCATGGCGGCGGCGGCAAAGCTCTCGCGCAAATTGATCGCGGGGCGCGCCACCGGCGTGGAGCCCGCGCCAGCGATGGCGGTGCGGAGGAAGGTGACGTGGGCGCGTTCGTCCACGGCAATTTCCGTCGCGTATTGCCGCATCGCGGCCGACGTGAAGTTGACCTGAGCGCCGGATTTGACGGTCGTGGTTCCGGCCGTGCCGACCCCGTTGACGCCCACGCCGAAGGACTCAATCCCGCGGCCATCGACCGCGTAGCTGTAATACTCGGCCTCAAGATATTCCAGATTGAGGGCAAAGTTCAGCACGGCGAGGTCGGTGTCGTTGCCCGCGGCCGAATTGCCAAAGGAGGCCAGCGCGCGATTTTGCAAAAGACCGAGGGAGCCGAGACCGAGCGCGCCGACTCCCAGTTTTTTCAGGACAGAACGACGCGTCTCACGCGCGGCCAAGTGAGGTGGGAGGGATGATCCAACGGAGGACATGGATGACATATATCAGGTGGTTTATGGATTATTGTGCGATCAGAGCTCTTCGACACGCCAGTGTGCCCTGGGCAAACGCCGCGTTGTAGCCGCCACCATAAACCAAACACACCGGGCGCGCTATGGGGCATTACCCTAAGGATGCGCTCCGCTGGCGGCCGAATTCGAACAACCGCGCCTCGCGGTTGGCGCGGCCCAGCAACCGGTCCCGCAGGATCCGCGCCGCCGTGAGGCTGTAGGTGATACCGTTGCCACCATAGCCGAGCGCGAAGAACGTGTGCGGCCTTTCGCGATGCGAACCGATGAAGGGCAGGCCGTCGGGCGTCGTGGCGAATGTGCCCGCCCACGCGCACGCGACCTCCAGCTTGATCTGCGGAAACCAGCGGTGGAACCGCCGCACGAGGGCGGTCGTTTTCACGCCGACCAGCCGATCCCGAGCGACGGGATCGCGAAAGGGTTCGTCGAAGCCGCCCAGCAGGATCCGACCGTCGACCGTGGTGCGAAAATAGACGTAGGGCTCGGCGGTTTCCCAGATCAGGGCCCGATCCGCCGGCCAGCCGGGAAATGCGGCCACCGGTTCGCTCATCAGCGCGAAGGTGCTGTGCAGCGACGTCACTTTCTCCGGCACGAGCGCGTCGGCTTCGTAGCCGGCGGCAACCACCAGCGTTCGCGCCCGCACGCACGCGCCGCGATCGGTGGTGAGCACGACACCCCGCGCGGTGCGACGCGTGCGGGTGACCGTGGTGCGGTCGCATACAATCGCGCCGGCCGCGCGGGCGGCGGCGAGGAGGCCGTGGGTGAAACGGTAGGCATCGATCTCCCCGGCTTCACCGCGGTGGGAAAGAATCGCCGCCGAGTGCGGGAGCGTGCTGCGGGCCGCGATTTTTTTTTGATCCCACCACTCCACGGAAAATCCGGCGGCCGTGCGCGCGGCAAATTCGCGCCGGAGCGCCCCTTCGTGCGCGGGACGGCTCGCCAGCAGCAGACTCGCGCGCGGGGCGAAGTCAGCCTTCAACCTCAGCCGACGGACCAGCGCGCCGATGTGCCGGACGGCGTCGCGGCACGCGCGATAGCTGGCGATTGCGTCCTGTTCGCCGATTTTGCGAATCAGCCGGTGGAGCGGCACATCGATTTCGTATTGGAGAAACCCCGTGCTGCCGGCGGTGCTGCCATGCGCGACATCGCGGCGGTCGAGCACCACCACACTGAAACCCGCCTCGGCCACGTGCAGCGCGGCCAGCGCGCCGGTGACGCCCGCGCCGATGATGGCAACATCGCACGCGACATCGTTCTCCAGCGGAGGAAAATCGCCCGGCAGGCCGTGGCGGATCGGACTGAAGGGAGTGGACGACAACAAATCCATCGGCCCATCCCCGAACTCAACCCGTGAGATTGATCTGCGCGTGGTTGACCTCGGGCATTGAGGGGCGGCCGCCGCGCGCCGCTTTGGCAACTTGATAGAGCATGCTCATGCGGCTGGAACTGCCGTCCCAATACTCCGCCCGGTGCGGCGTGACGTGCACCAGGCGCAACGCGGGATCGGCGGGACCATCGGGAAACCACACTTCGACCCACGGATTCCACAGTTCCCGCGCCCTGGCCTCGTCGCGCCAGATGCAGGCGGTGCCGGAAATCGCCACGTAGCGTTCATGTTTCGGATCCGCAAACCCGAGTGACACTTCGTGGGTGGAACCGATTTCTTCTGCCTTGGCCGAGTCGGCGGCAGTGAAGAACCACAGATGGTCGAGCGTGGGGTTGCGCTGCACGGCCATCGGACGCGTATGCAGCGAGCCGTCGGCGGCGACGGTCGTCATCATCGCGATGCGGATGCCCCCGATCAGTGTTTCAAGTTTATCGACGGAGCCGCGCGGTTCGTGGGGAGCAGGTGAGGTCATGGTTGAATGGAAGGCACTATTTCGCCAAAGCGGCGGCCGGGCGCGCCATCGCCAGCGCCACGATTCCCACCACGATGTTCACACAGGCCACGGCGCGGTTCGCATTGAGCAGCCGCACGATGATATCCTGCACGCCGGGAACAAACCACAGCAGGCCCACTGCCAGCAGAAGGCCACCCACGAAGAGCAGGTAGCCGCGCACCCGCCCTGCGCGACCGCACCAGATGCCCGCGATCCCCAGGGCGATGTGAATGAGGGCGTGAAACAGGTTGGTGGAGAGCACGCCAAAAATCACGGGGCTGAACAAACCCCAGATGCCTTCGATCAAAAGCAGCACCCCGAGCGTGATCGTGAATGAAAAGCGCGGATTTAGGGTCTGCATGGCATTGTAGTAGCGGCGGAGCCCCGGAGGTTCCGCCCTCGGGCGACAAAGCCACGGCACCGTGGTTTCGGTATTTCGATAAAAAACACGCCTTGGGGGCGAACCAATCGCCCGCGTAAGCTACTATGATAACGTCTATGAAAACATCACCATTCAAACCCATGGCGCTCGCCGCCCTGTTCACCACCAGCTTCGCGCTCGTCTCCTTCACCGGCGGCTGCGCTTCCACTGCCACGCAGGAAAGCACCGGCGAATACGTCGATGACACCGCCATCACGGTTAGGGTGAAGGCGGCCTTCGTGAAGGATCCGTTGGTCAAGGCCCTCAGCGTCAACGTCGAGACGTTCAAGGGTGTCGTGCAGCTCAGCGGCTTCGTCAATAACAGCGCCGAGAAGGCCCAGGCCGGTGCCCTCGCTGCCACGGTCAAAGGTGTGACCAGCGTGAAGAACAATATCACCGTGAAGTAAGTGGCTTCGCGCGGAATTCTC
>JBDSGI010000075.1:0-2709 GCA_039919035.1 Opitutaceae bacterium | reverse complement strand
ATTCCTTGGGCGGGCGGTTGAAGCGGAGGTCGAGTTCGAGGCGCAGGCCTTCGCGGGCGTTGATGACGGCGGCGAGTTGCTCGAGGCGCGCGGTGAGGAGGGCGCGGTCGGACATCTTGGTGACGCGAAGGTCGAACTCGGCGGTGGCGAAATCAGGCACGACATTCGACGCGGGGCCGCCGCCGCGGATGTTCGCGACGTTCACCAAGACGCCGGGCAGTTCGGCCGGGAGCTGGCTCGCGGACTGGAGGAATTCCGCGAGCGCAAGGATGGCGTTGCGGGCATCACTCGGAACCTTCGCGGCGTGACCGGCGCGACCGTGACATTTCGCGACAACACCACCGGTGCCTTTGCGCGAGTGGACGATGTCGCCGTTGGGTCGCGTGGGCTCGAAGACGAAGCCGAAGTGTGCGCGCTGCGCGGCGGCGACGAAGTGCGCGCGACTCCCGTGGGAGCCCGTCTCTTCGTCGGGCGTGAGCAGGACTTCCCAGCCGATTTCGTCGGCGTGCGGCGTCTGCTCGAAGGCTTCAAGCGCGGCCAGCATCGTGACGATGCCGCCCTTCATGTCGGTCACGCCGGGGCCGTTCACGCGCTCGGTGTCGAGCCAGCGGCAGTGTTGAAACGGATCGTTCTCCTCGTAAACCGTATCGAAGTGGCCGCTGAAGAGGAGTTGGGTGCGCGCGTCGGGTCGGAGGCGAATGCGCAGCGCATCGGCGGTGCCGGGGCAGGGCAGTTCTTCGAGCTGCGAGCGTGGGATGCGGGCGAACTGCACGCGCAAAGCGTCGAGCATCCGGTCGAGCCCGGCGCGGTGGCCGGAGCCAGAATTGATGTCGGCCCAGTGAATGAGCAACTCGGCAAGTTCGGGTGTGCGCGAAGGCAGGCGGGCGATGGAATCGGGAATCGTCACGGCGAAAATCCCGACACTACGGCGTGCGGTCGCGCGGCGTCGATGCGTTTGCGGTGATGTTCAAACGGTGTCCACGTGAGCAAACGCAAAAGCAGACGCCTCGCCGATTCCCGACAAGGCGCCCGTGATCCAGACAACTTGATTCGCGAACTTCACCGGTCGGTCGCGCCTGGGCGCGCCTGCGGCAAAATGCTCACTCGCTCACTTCTTTTTCTTCGCTGCCTTGTCGGCGTCCTTTGTCGCCGGGGCGTCCTTCACTTCGATGGAGGCGGCGGTCATCTTGTAGTGGACGGTGACCTTGCTACCGACGGCGAGCTTACCGTCGACCTTGGCGGAACCGCGGGCGATTTCGAACTTCTCGTCGCCCTTCATCACGGTGACGACAGTATCGGTCAGGGCGGTGACATTTCCCGTCACCTGATAGGACGTCTGGGCGCGCGCGCCGAGAGCGAGAAGGAGGAGCAGCAGGGGGAGGAGATATTTTTTCATCCGGCGGGAAGGAACACGAAAAACTGCCGGAAAAACAATGCGGGATTTTTCAGCGGTTAACAGGCGGGACGAGTCAGTCGGACTAGGATTGAAAAGGATAGATGCGGCCGATTCCGAGCACCGGCGTGAGCGCGTCGAGCGCGCGGCGGGATTCATCAAGGAGCTTCGGGTCGGCGAGGTCGGCCTCGGTGAGTCGCTCGCGATAGTGATTGTTCACCCATGCGACGAGCGCGGTGTAGATTTCGTTGGTGAGGCGGACGCCGGCGGGCAGCGTCGCGAGTTCGGCCTCGGTGAGCACGACGCGCAAGCGCAGGCAGGCGGGGCCGCCGCCGTTGCGCATCGATTGCCTGAGGTCGAGGTAGTGAACGCGCCGCACCGGACTGTCACCGCGCGCGACGAGATTCTCGATGAAGCGCCGCACGCTCGGGGTCTCGCGGCACTCCGTCGGCGCGAGGAGCGCCATCTCGCCCGGGTGCACCGTGACAAGCTGTGAGTTGAACAGATACGAGCGCACCGCGTCGGCCAGCGGCACGCGGCGCGAGGGCACGTTGATTGCGATGAGTTCCCCGCCACGATGGAGCGAGGCGTAGCGCCGGCGGAGTTCGCGGATGACGCCGGGCGTGTCCACGAACGAGCGCTCGTGATGGAGCAGCACGTTTTCGTTGCCGACGGCGATCACGTCGTTGTGAAACACGCCGGCGTCGATGGCGGCGGGGTCCTGCTGCACGAACATCGTATTGGCGTCACGCAGCCGGCTGCCGCGGGCGACGGACTGCGAGGCTTCGAGCGCCTGACGCGAGGCGAAGCGGCGCGGCCCGTGGGTGTCGACGGCGCCGAAGGCACGATGACCGTAAGCAAAAAAATGCAGCCCTCGCGCGCCGTGCACGGGCGCGAAGCGCGTGTTGTTGGCTGCGCCCTCGTCGCCAAGTCCAGCGCCGCCGGGCACGGCGTCGTGGACGGCAAAAATCGCCGGCTCGCGGAAGATTGCGCGCAAGGTGCGCGCGGTTTGCGCGGGCTCGAGAGAGCGGTGGAATTTCCCGGTGAGATTGGCCGGTGTAAAATGCACGCGACCGTCCGTAGTGTCGGCGCTCGGCACCACCGTGGCGGCGTTAGCCACCCACATTGCGGACGCCGAGGAGCACGCAGCGAGCAGCACGGGCGCGTGGCGGGCGGCGGCGCGCAGCACGGCGGCATCGGTGCCGGCAAAGCCGAGTGCGCGCAGGGTCGCGAGCGACGGTCGTTCGTGCGGTGGCAGCACGGCCTGCGGCACACCGAGGTCGGCGAGGAACTTCATCTTCGCCAGTCCTTCGAGC
>JBDSGI010000074.1:0-16227 GCA_039919035.1 Opitutaceae bacterium | reverse complement strand
GTGCCGTCGGCCGCGGCGCCGTCTCCGTCGATTTCAACGCGATTCCCTCCTCGGCCATCGATCGCGTCGAGGTGCTGCGCGACGGTGCATCCGCCCAGTATGGCTCCGACGCGATCGGGGGCGTGATCAATATCATCCTTGCCCGCACGCCGGGCTGGGGCTTTGACGCTTCCTACGGCGTCACCGGCGAAGGTGACGGCCGCGATCTCAAGCTCTCGGCGCAGGCGGGCACGAAGCTGGGCGACAAGGGCACGCTCTTCGTCACCGTTTACGATCGCAATAAAAGCCACACCAACCGCATCGGGTTCGACACGCGCCAACAGTATTTCGGCGCGGGCGCGACTGGACCGGTGGCGATTTCGGGCAATATCGGCTCCGGCATCGGGCTCAGCCCTTCGAATGGCACCCTCGATCCGCGCGAGGCGACGGTGAATCGCTTGGGCCAGCGGTTCGGCGATCCACGCTCGAAGGAGCGCGGCGGTTTCATCAATGCCGAGCTGCCGCTGCGGGACGGTTTCACGCTCTACGGTTTTGCCGGCGTGACGCGCAAGCATGTTGAAGGCGCGGGCACGTGGCGTCGCGCGGGTCAGGACAACACCGTCCGCGCCCTTTGGCCCAATGGCTTCCTGCCCGTGATCCAGACCGAGGTGTATGACTCCTCCGCCGGCGGCGGCATCAAGGGCAAGGCGGGCGACTGGAATTGGGATCTTAGCACGGTCTACGGCGGCAACGATCTCCGCTACTCGGTCGCCGAGTCTGCGAATGTCACCCTTGGCACGGCGAGCCCGCGCAGTTTTTACGCCGGCAAGCTGCGATTCAACCAATCGACCACGAACTTCGACGTGACGAATCAGGTTCACCTCGGCCTGGCCCAGCCCCTGAAGATCGCCGCCGGGGCGGAATACCGGTGGGAGGAATACCGCATTTCCCCCGGCTCCCCGGACTCCTATCGCGACGGCGGCGTCCGCATCCTCGACGGCCCCAACGCCGGCGGCTTGGGCGCGCTCGGCGCGCAGGTCTTCCCCGGTTTCCGTCCGAGTGACTCCAGCAAACATGCGCGCGACGCAAAGGCCGTCTACATCGACTTGGAAAACAACCTCACCGCCCAGTGGCTGGTGTCCGTCGCCGGCCGTTTCGAGGACTACAGCGACTTTGGCAGCAAGACGACGGGCAAGGTCGCCACGCGTTTCGAGGTGGCGAAGCCGTTCGCGATCCGCGGCTCGATCAGCACGGGCTTCCACGCACCCCATCTCGCCCAGCAGTGGTTCAGCTCAACCGCTACGAACTTCATCAGCGGCGTGCCGTTCGAGAACAAGACGTTCCCGGTGGCCGATCCTGTCGCGCGCGCTCTCGGAGCCACGAACCTGAAGCCCGAGACCTCCGTCAACCAAAGCGTGGGCGTCACCTGGCAGCCGGTGGAGGCGTTCTCCAGCAGCGTCGATTTCTACCAAATCAAGATCAAGGACCGCATCGGCCTGTCGTCGAACTTCACGGGCACGGCGATCACGAACTTCCTCGCGGGCCAGGGGTTGTTCGGGACCACGGGCGGCCGCTATTTCACGAACGCGGTGGACACCCGCACGCGCGGGCTTGATGCGAACGCCCGCTACGTCCATCGGCTGGGCCAGGGTCACCGCCTCACCTTTACGGGCGGCCTCAACATCAACCACACCGAGGTCACCAAAACGAAGGCGACCCCGCCCCAGCTCGCCGCCCTCGGTGTGACCACCCCGCTGTTCGACCAGACCGAGAAAATCCGCCTCGTTCGGGGTCAGCCGCGCGACACGCTCCGGGTCTCGGCTGCTTACGACGTGAACAAATGGTCCTTCCTCGTGCAGACCGCGCGCTACGGCACGCACGACTACGTGCACTTCGCCAGCGCCACGCCGGCGCAGGTCGCCGCGCTCTCACCTGACAACGACATCTATACGCTGCCCACCGATCCGGTGAGCGCGAATAGCCAGCTCGTGCAGCGCTACGGCCCGCTCTGGGGCACCGATCTGGATGTCACCTACCGCCTGTCAAAGCAGTGCTCGGTTTCGGCCGGGGCGACCAACATCTTTAACACCTATCCCGACAAAACGCTCCGATCGCGCGTGATCAACGGCGTCGGTTTCAACGGCAACGACAACGGCGGCATCACGCCCTACCTGCTCAACGCCTCGCCCCTGGGTCTGAACGGCATCACCTACTACACTAAGGTCAGCCTGAGATTCTGATTCGCCCGGGTAGAAATACTCGCGATGAACGAGCGCGGAGCCGATGGGCTCCGCGCTTTTTTTGCGCCTACGCGACCTCCGATGTTCCCAGGCGTTGGGTTGTAGGGTGGGGTCGGGGGACCCCGCCCTTTTTGCTACAACCGCATGAGTCCGTCTGTGATCATGGCCGCGACTTGCCTGCTCGGGGCTTGTCGGTTTTCATCCAGCTACCTCGACCCCACTCATGCACCGCCGCGATTTTCTCACCGCCGGCAGCGCGCTCACGGCGCTCGCCGCCGTTCCGCGCTCCCTCGCGCAGTGGCAGCCGAGCCAGCGCTACCCCGATCCATTGATCAAAATCATCGATCCGGGTTTCGCGAAATACCGGATCGCCAGCGCGAAGGTCGAAAAGATCGCGGGCGGCCAGCGCTGGGCCGAAGGCCCGGTGTGGTTCGGTGATGGCCGTTATCTCCTCTGGAGCGACATCCCGAACAATCGCCTCATGCGCTGGGACGAGGAGACCGGCGCTGTGAGCGTCTTCCGCCAGCCTTCCAACAACGCCAACGGCAACACCCGCGACCGCCAAGGCCGTCTCCTCACCAGCGAGCACCTCACGCGGCGCGTCACGCGCACGGAATACGACGGCGCGATCACCGTCATCGCGGAAAAATTTGACGGCAAACCGCTCAACTCGCCGAACGACATCGTGTGCAAATCCGACGGCTCAATCTGGTTCACCGATCCGCCGTTCGGAGTGCTGGGCTTCTATGAGGGTGAGAAAGCCAATGCCGAGGTGCCGACGAATGTGTATCGCTGGGACCCGAAGACAAAGCAGATTGCAGTGGTCGCCGGTGACATCGTCCGACCCAACGGCCTGGCGTTTTCGCCCGACGAAGCGACGCTCTATCTCGTCGAGGCCGGCGCCGCGCCGCGCGTCATCCGCGCCTACGACGTGGTCGAAGGTGGCACGCGGCTCGCGCGATCGCGCACGCTGATCACCGCGGAGCCGAACGGCACGCCCGATGGCCTGCGCATCGATGTCGATGGCAACCTCTGGTGCGGGTGGGGGATGGGCGCCGAAGGTCTCGACGGCGTTTCGATCTTCAATCCCGCCGGCAAAATAATCGGCCGCATCGATTTGCCGGAGCGGTGCGCCAATGTCTGCTTCGGCGGCCGGCACCGCAACCGGCTCTTCATGGCCGCGAGCACCTCGGTCTATTCGCTCTTCGTGAACACGCAGGGTGTGGCCGGCGGCTGAGGAGCGCCGGGCCCCACACTCCGCGATTGTGGGCGGCGCGGGGTCCTCACACTCCGGCGTTTACGCATGAAGCTCTCCATCGGCTGCACGCTCGCCTACCATGTTGTCGCACCCCAGGCGGCGTTTACGTTCAACATCCTCGCCAACAGCGACGCGCAGCAACGCATCCTCGGCGAGTCGATCGCCAGCACGCCCGACGTGCCGCGCGAGATCGTGGAGAGCGGCAAGGGCGGCCGCGCGTTGCGCTGCGAGGCGCCGGCCGGACCGTTTGAGCTGCGTTATGCCGCGACCGTCGAAGTAAACCGCCCACCCTCGCCGCCCATCGTGAAGGCTGACAAACTCGGCCGGCTGCCGCACAACATCCTCACGCACACGCTCCCGAGCCGCTACTGCGAGAGCGACCGCTTTTCCCAGATCGCGTGGGAGCTGTTGGGGAAAACGGAGGACCGCGCCGAACAGGTCCGCGCCATCTGCCGCTGGATCGACGCGAAGCTCACGTATGCCCCGGGGCGAGCGACTCGCGCACCTCGGCGTGGGATGTATGGCTCTCCCGCCAGGGCGTGTGCCGCGACTACACTCACCTCGCGATCGCGTTTTGCCGGGCATTGAGCATCCCGGCGCGCTACGCCGGTGGCTACGCGGCGGCGACTGGCGGCTCTTCGATCGGACCCACGATATCTCGCCCGACCAAATCGCGATCATTTCCCGTGGGCGCGACGCCACGAGCGCCGCACTCACGAGGATCTTTGGGCGCGTGAGCGCCGTGTTACTCAAAGTGACGTGTGAGATCGTGCAGGACCTCAAGGCGTAGGCCGAGGGGCAGGGCGGTGACTTGCCCTTTTGCACACTGAGTGTTTGAACGAAGGGCGGGTCACAGACCCGCCCCACTCTCAGTCTGGCGGGAAAACTCACTCTCTCCGCCTCGTCGATTCGCGGCCAGTCCGCCCCCTCCGTGGAGGGCGGCGCAACACCCTCAACGAGTTCGGTTAATTAGAGGCGGGACGGGTGAATCCCCCATCTGATCTGGGGTGATGTATCCATTTTACCAATGTGTTTACATCGTGAACATTGATCTGGTTACAAACCCCTATACTCAATCGCCCGTGATCAAAAACCTAAATATGAAAAATGTCATCCTCTCCCGGTGTTTGGTGCTCGCGGCGGTGCTCGCCTCGCTCCCGGCCTTTGCGGCCAATCCGGAAAATGTCACCGTCACCGCCACCGTTCCTACTGTTGCGATTCTCTCGGTTGATACGAACTCCGTGGCGATAAGCTTCGCGGCCGGCGACTACGACCTCAGCACCGGTGCGGCTTCCAAAACCGCGTCCGCGGGTTCGACCTTTCGGGTCTCGACCAACCGAAGCTGGACGCTTTCCGCCAAGGCGGGTTCGGCCAACTTCAGCTATACCCCCACGAACGTCGGCGACACGTCGACCAAGCCCGCGGGCGACCTCGGGTTCAAGCTTTCGACCGCCGGTTCCTATACAACGCTCACGACCTCGGACCAGACGCTCGCGACCGGCACGCGCGGTGGCTATAGCACCGTGGGCAACACCCGGATTGTCGATTACAGCCTTTCGAGCAACCTGAACCAGGACTCGCCGGGCAGCTATTCGCTCACCGTCGTTTACACGCTCACGTCGAGCTAAGTCGTCCGCGACGCTCGGCGCCTGGCCAAAACACAGCCCCACGTTCATCGCGGGGTTGTGTTATTTCTGGCCGGTGCGTTCGGGAACCCCTTTTCGCGATACGCCATGTTTCGTTTTTTTGCAGCGGCGGTTCTGGCTGTTTCCTTCCTGCCCGCGATTTGGTCGCAGTCGGTTAACATCCAGACGATCACGTCGACGGTCACGCTGTCCGTTCCGGCGTCGGCCTTCAATCTCGCGACCGGCATAGCTTCGGTGACGTCGGCGACGGCGATCCATGCCGCATTAACGAGCACCAAAAAAAGCTGGAATTTCACGGTCCATGCGACCACTTCGACCTTCTCGCATACGCCGGTCTCCGGAGGCCCCACGACCTCAAAATCGGTTTCCGCTCTCTTGATTCGGAAAACAGGAACGTCCTCCTTCATCCCGATTTCAACGGGAGATGCCGTGATTGCCTCCGGCGCCTCTGGCAGCGGCATCCCGGTAGACTTCGACCTGCGATTCGACACGTCACTGTCCGACTCGCCCGGGCAATATTCGGTCACGCTGGTCTTTACCGTCGTCACACCATGATCCAAATACTAAGTCGCGCTCTTGCACTTGCCGGATTGGCTGCGACGCTCGCCGCCCCGGCGCCGCTTTCCGCCTTTGTTGGCGTCGATCGCGGTGAATTGCTCCTCGAGCTTGTTCCCGGCAAAGGGGCATCGAGCACGATCACCGTGACCAACAGCGGCGATTCGAAATCGACGATCGCACTCTCCATCGATGACTTCGCCATCACCGCCGGCCGGCCTGACTTCAATTCGCAGCCGCATCCGCGGGCCCTTGCGCGCAAGCTGACCGTTTTCCCGACAAGCTTCGACTTGGAACCCGGCCAGTCGCGCGAAGTGCGGGTGCTGCTCGATCCCGGTGAGGGACCATTCGAGGCGGGCACGCACTGGGCGGTCGTCTTTGTGCAGACGTCGCGCCTGGCCGACATGATTCCTCCCGGGGGCGACCGGCAGGTGCAAGTGCGACTGGTCGAGCGCGTGGGTGTTTTCGTGTTCGCAGACTCGCGGCCCGAGCCGCGCCCGCTCCCCGACGATGTGGCGGTCGCCGCGCTCACGTGCGAGAGCGGTGTCCTGAAACTTTCGGTCAAGAACCCTTCGCATTACCTCAGAATGGTCCGCGAAGGCTATGTGCTTGTGACACCGCTGACCGGTGGCGCAGCGCAGCGCTGGCCGGTGAAAATCTTCCGTCTGCTCCCGGATTCGACCGTGCTGGCCGAAATCCCGGTGCCCGCCGCGGCCGCGGGACTCGGCCGCTGCAACGTCCTCGTCGCGCTGGACTACGGCTCACCGGAGATGGTTGCCGGCGAACAGGAGTTTAAGTTTTGATTCCCACGCCGCCGGATTGAGCGCCGGGCTTGCGTCATGATCAGCCGCTTCCTCACCGTCGCCCTTCTGGGATGCGCCATTCCCGCAGCGCGAATCGCCGCCCAACCGGCGCGAGTGGAGTTTGCCAGCGCCGAAATCGCCGGCCGCGGCATCCATGCGTTAAGGCTCGTGGTGGACACATCGGGTCCCGCGCGCGAGGCCACGCTGGAGATTTCTGCGCCGGAGGGCACGCGGTTCGTGCGGCCGGCTCCCGGGCAAATCCGTCTGGGCGAGGGAGCGCCGGCGGTGCTCGTCTTCCATCTCTTTGTGACGGAATCGGTGCTGGCGGGCGACCTTCAGGTCCGTGGCCTGATCCGGGATGGCAGCGTGGCGACACCGATCCTTGCCACGGCGGTTGTTCGAAGTGCGCCGGGATTCCGGGTTCGCTCCACCGATTCCGACGTGGTCGTGGGCTTCGATGGGAATCCGGTGGCAATCGCCGTCGCCGTCCAGAACACGGGCAACACGCCCTTGCAGTTCAACGTCACCGCGCCGACGGGAACCGACGGCCCGGCGGTCGCGATCGCGCCCGCGCGGTTTCACCTTTCGCCGGGCGGAGAACAGAAGGTCGCGGTGAGTCTCCGCGCGGCGCGGCGCTCCAGCTTCACCACGGAGCACACGGTGGCGTGTCTTTTCGAGGCGACGGCAAACGATTTCAAGCGCACGGAACAGGTGATTGCCCGGGCCGTATTTGTCCCGCGGATTTCGGACCCGGGGCCCTTGTTTGCGACCTTGGAAGGCGGGGTCGAGGTCGGCGCCGTTTTCGCCGACGGCCACAGACGCATGGCCACGGAGCTGAGTCTTGCGGGCGAAATCAAACCAGGGCTGATGCTCGAGGTATACGGACTGGACGGCGTGACGACGGCGCTGGGCTCTCAACTCGGGCTCGCCCGGAAAGACACCTGGCACGTCTCGCTGGACGCGCCGGGCTGGCATGCGACGGTGGGTGAAGCGCGCGCCCCGTCACTCGGTTTCCTCGAGCCGGCGGTATCCGGCCGTGGGATCGTGACGGGAATTCGCAAGGAAGGATGGGCCGCGGATACCTTTGCGCTCCGCGACGCCTTCGCTGGGTCAGTGCGGGAGGCCGCGGGCGTGAAATTTGCGGGACCGGGAGAGACGTGGGAAGCCGGTGCGCTGATCCAGCGCAGCCGCGAACGGTTTTTTGTCCAGACGCAAAGGGTGGGCGCCTTTGCCGGCGACCATTGGATGTGGCAGGGCATCAAGGGCCGCACCCAGATCGCGGTGGCGGAGCCCGCCGGCGGCGGAGCGAAATTCGGATTCGCGCAGAGTATCGCGTATCAGGGAAAGCATGCCCGGGTGGACGCGAGATACGAGCATGCCGCGGAGGGTTTTTTTCTTCGGGATCAAAGCTCGGAGAGCCGGTCGATTCTCGCCGAATGGTCTCCAGGTGGCGGTTGGACGCTGTTCGGTGGTGCCAACCAATCGTCGCAGACCGGACGTCTCCGGACGCTGCTCGAGGAACAGAACAACCAGGGGCGGCCGGCAGATCCGGCTGCGGTGGTGGAACTGATCCACCAAGTGGCCACGCGCCAGGAAAGCGTCAACGCCGGCGTGGGGCGCCAGTTTTCCCTCGGCACGTTGCGATCCGGGTTCAAGCACCAGAAGCGTGCGGGCGAACTCGACCTGAAGCGGGAATTTTCGGAAGACGGATATGAGCTGGAATGGACCAGCCGCGCGAGCGAACCATGGTGGCGGTTGGGAACGACAGTTGGTCGCGAGACGGGCGACGCCGGGTCGTCACGTTTCGCCGAGTATCAGGGGGCCATCCAGTGGAATCTGTCGTCGCGCACCCGGTTCGAGGGCAGTGTCCGGTGGACGAAGGCTCTTTCGGGGACGCGGCAGGGTTTTCGCCGCGAGGGGCTATACGGGCAGGTGGCGACGAGTTATCGGCCGGCCAAAGGATGGAGCGCGGAAGTCCGGGCGGATGGCTACGATTACAAGGACTTTGCTTCGCGCGCCAAGATCGGCGCCTTGGTAAGATTCCCGCTGGGGAATCACGGCTGGAGCGGAGCGATGGAGTGGACGCGGGAACTCGGGACTGGCGGCGCGGCGGTGTGGTTTGTGGTTCGCGCGCCGTTGTCCATCAAGATGCCGTGGCGGCCGGTGAAGGGTGCGGTGGGCGGGCGGATCGTTGACCGCACGAGCGGGGCCGGGCTCCCAAACGTGATGGTGCAGAGCGGGCGGCAACGCGCGATGACGGACGCGTCGGGCCGATACCAACTTCCGGCGATGGAACCGGGGAAACACGAAATGCGTTATCAGGTGCCGGCGAATTGGACCCCCGCGGATGAATGGCCGGAATCGGTGCACTTGACGGCCGGGCGGCGGGACTCGCTCGACCTGGCGGTCGTGAAACTCGCCGGACTTTCCGGCGAGGTCGTTGTGATCAATACCGTGGGGCAGTCGCGGGTGGCGCCCGCGGGCGTTCTCGTGGCGGAAGATGTGGCGGGGCGGCGGCACGAGACCTTGGTGTTTCGCGGCTCGTTTTCGCTGAGCCTGCCGCCCGGCCATTACAAATTGAATTTTGTGAGCGAGTTGCCAGAAGAATTGGGCCGGCAGTTTGAGGCCGAGGTTGAAGTCGGCACTTCCGGGGTGACTCCAGTGAAACTTGAGGCACGCGAGCGGGAGCGTCAGCTCCGGCGAACCCTTGTCCCCGGACGGTAAATCAAAAAGGGGTGCCTCTCCCGATCGACGACACGACGCGCGCCCCCGCGCCTCAATGGGCGCGGCTACAACGAGCAACCTGTAGCCGCGCCCATTAAGGCGCGGCATTTACCGTCAACCTGGGAAATGCGCCCAGCATTGACGGATTCTTAGCAAATGATGTTGGACTGAACTGCTGCCCGTGCCGAGGATGCGGCCATGGCTCGCAAAGCATTACTGGCGGCTCGGTCCTTGGTGTTTGGTTTGGTGTTTATTGCCTCGGCTGGAATCGCAACCCCCGCCGAAGTTCGAGTGCGATCGCAGGTCGCCCAGATTTCCACGGCCACCGGTCCGCACGTGATCACGCTCAAGCCCGGTGAACACCGGCTGGTGCCGGTGAAAGTGGCCGCTAATTTCCCTTGGAAGTTGGTCACGAATTCCGGGAATCCCACGATCTCGGTCGTTACGATCAACCTGCGGGGCTCTCCGGGTGGATTCCTCGCTCAAGGAAACTCGGTGGCAGTTGAGGTCAAGTGCGAGCCGTCGGCCGATTCGGATCAGACGACCACGTTGTCCTATTCGCTGGACCGGCGCTGAGCGGGTTCGAGGTGCGAGCCAGGCTGATTGCGACATCGGGGGCCTTCCCCGTTGCCACTGCGTTTCGCGCCGGCGATCTGAACGAGCAACGCCGCCCCGCCACCGTCGTCGAGAATTCATTCTCCCGCCAGCAGCTCCGCCTCGTCGATCGTGCGCGGCCAGTCCGACTTTAGCAGGCGCGACAGCGATCGATCCGCGAGGAGCTTTCCGCCGGTCTGGCAACGCGGGCAATAGTTCACCTCGTTCTCCGCGTAGGCGATGCGCTGCACGGCGGTCGCGCACACCGGACACGGCTGGCCGAATTTTCCATGCACCGCCATCTCCGGACGAAAGGCGGTGACCTTCGCCGGAAACCCGCCGCCCGTCTCGTGGCGCAGCAGGTCGGTCCAGCGCCGCAGCGTCTCGCGCGTCGCCGCGAGCAGCCGCGCGATCTCGGCGGGCGAGAGTTTTTGAGTAAGTGTGATCGGTGAGAGCCGCGCGGCGTGGAGAATCTCATCCGAGTAGGCGTTGCCGATGCCGCTGAACAGATGCGGATCGGTGAGCGCGCGCTTGAGCGTGTGGTTGCGTCGCGTGAGCGTGGCGGCGAAATCCTCCGGCGCACACGTGAACACATCGATCCCGCCAGGATCGTGGGCGGCGAGCGCGGCTTCACCCTCGACGACGTGCAGCGATGCGCGGCGCTTCGTGCCGGCCTCGGTGAGGGTGAGCGTCCCGTGCTCGAAAACGAAACTCGCGATCGCATTTTGTCCGGTAGGTTTTCCGCCCACGTCGGTCCAGTGCAGCCGTCCGGCGATCATCAGGTGCAGCACGAGCCAGCGATCGCCCTCGAACCCGAACACGATCCGCTTCCCGATCCGGCGCAACGCCGTGACGCGCCGCCCGCGCAACGAATCGATCGGGGGCACCGCCGTGCGCAGCACGAAAACATTCGCGATCTTGATCCGTTCAAGCGCCCTCCCAAGCACGCGCGGCGCGAGCGCGTCGAGATAGACGGCGATATCAGGCAGCTCTGGCATGGCCCGCCGCTCAGGAGCCGGCGCGCTCCGCAGTCGGCGCTTTTCGCGGCGGGACGCCCATCGCGCGCAACTGGGGCACGATCTCGATTTCGTAGCACGCGGGGCAGACGCCGTGGCTGAACTTCGTGCCTTGGTGGTGGCTGAAATACGACTCGATCTGTTGCCAGTAGGCCCGGTCGTCGCGAATTTTTTTGCAGTAGGTGCAGATGGGGAGAATCGCCTCCAGTTCCGTCACCTGACGCGTGAGGCCGATGATACGCTCTGCCACATGGAGGCGCATCCCGAGTTCCTCGGGATTGGCCGGCTTGGAGAGAAAATCGTCCACGCCGGCCGCCAGGGCTGCGGCGCGGCTTTCGCGCGTGACGGGCGTGGAGCTGATAAGGATGAAGTAAACATAGTCGCCGCCGTGCGCGCGGATCATGCGGCAGAATTCGAGCCCGTCGATCCCCGGCATCCGCCAGTCGCACACCACCGCGCGGTAGCCGCCCTGCGTCAGACGCCCCAGTGCCTCGGCGGCGGTGGCAACGTGCTCACACTCGTGGCCGAGCGCGCGCAACACCGCCATCAGGTGGGCCGCGGCGACCGGCTGATCTTCGATGGCGAGGACTTTCATGGGTCCGCGAAGTTACGCCGGGCCAGCTCGGCCCGCAAGCGAGCGCACGCGGCGCGCAGCTCGGCCAGGCCGGCGGACACCGCGGGCCATTCGCCCGCCCGCGCCGCGTTTTCCAAGTCGAGCGCCACGCGCCGCACCTGCATCCCGCCAAACACAGCCGCGTTGCCACCGAAGCTGTGCGCCGCATCAGAAAGCTGGTCGGCCTGCCTTTCGGCCGCGAGCTGCCCGAGCCGGTCCAGCCGCGCCGCCTCGTCGCCCAGATAGAGCCCGGTCACCTCGCGCAGCAGCGTCGCGGCCTCGGCCCCAAGCAGATCCCGGATCGACTCCGCCACCTGCTCGTCGAGAACTCCTTCGGTCGCCGGCTCCGGAGTGCGGAAAGCCGGGGCCGCCCCGGCCGCGGCACCGCGGTCCCAAAGCCCGCAACGGTCGAGCGCGGCCTGAAGCTCCGCAACGCGGATCGGTTTCGCCACGTAGTCGTCCATGCCGGCATCGAGGCAGCGCGCGCGATCCTCGGGGCGCGCGTAGGCGGTGAGCGCGACAATTGGGAGTCGCGGGTCCACACCCGCCGCCGCGCCGGAGCGGATGCGCCGGGCGGTCGCGTAGCCGTTGAGCCCTGGCATCTGGCAATCCGCCAGCAGCGCATCGAACTTCTCCGCGCCGAGCCGCGCGAGCGCGTGTTCGCCATCGTCCGCGATCTCCACGGCGTAGCCCATTTTCTCCAGGAGTAGCGTAGCCACGCGCTGGTTGCCCGGATTGTCCTCCGCGAGCAGCAGCCGACGACCGCTGCCGCCCCGGATGCCCGTCGCTCCGGCCGCGATCGCAACCGCCGCAGTCGGGGCCGGGCAACGGCGGGCAAACTCCAGCTCGCTCCAAAACAGCGATCCTTTCCCCGGCTCGCCGGCACTGGGCGCCGCCGTGGGGCTCTCGAAGCCGATCGAGCCGCCCATCCGCTCCACCAGTTGCCGGCTGATCGCGAGTCCCAGGCCCGTGCCGCCAAACCGGCGCGTCGTGCTCCCGTCCCCCTGTGTGAACGGGTGGAACAGCCGTGGCCGCACCTCGGGCGCGATGCCGATGCCGGTGTCGCGCACCTCGACCCGCACCCGCACGTGCTCCGCCGTCTCCATCACGGTGCGCACCGTCACGCTAATCGCGCCGGCCGCGGTGAACTTGATCGCGTTGCCGACGAGGTTGGTCAGCACCTGCCGCACGCGACCGCCGTCGCCCAGCAGCAGCGAGTCCGGCGCGGAGGCGAGATCGCTCGTGAGCGCCAGGCCCTTTTCATCGGCGCGGGATGCGAGCAGCGCGACGGTCTCCTCCACCAGTCGCCGCAGATCGAAGTCCGCCAAATCGAGCCGTATCCACCCCGCCTCGATGCGGGAAAAGTCCAGGATATCGTTGACGATCGCGAGCAGGTGCTCGGCACCGCCAGTCATCGTGCGCACCATGTCCTCCTGCTCGCGGTTGAGCGGGGTGTCGGAGAGCAGCCCGGCCATGCCGATCACGGCGTTCATCGGCGTGCGGATTTCGTGGCTCATCGTGGCCAGGAATTCGGACTTCAGCCGCGAGGCCTCGAGCGCCTGATCCCGCGCGGTCCGGAGTTCTTCCTCAAGCTGGATGCGCGCCGTGAGGTCGGCGGTAAACATCACGATGCCGCCGATTGCGCCCGCGGTATTGAGCCACGGCCGCACTTCCCAGCGCAGCCATTGCTTGGTGCCGTCACTGCGCACGAACAAGTCCGCGTCGCGCATCTCCACCGCTCCCGCGAGGCAGCGGCGGTGAATTGACTTCCAGTCTTCGCCGATTTCGGGAAACACCTCATAGTGCGAGCGCCCGATGGGATCACTCGCGAGTTTGTAGGTGCTCATCCATTCCCGGCTCACGACGAGATAGCGCATGTCGCGGTCGAACATCGCCACCGCCGCTGGCGCGTGCTCGGCAAACAGCCGCGTGCGCTCCTCGCTCGCGCGCAGCGCCGCCTCGGCTTTCTTGCGCTCCGTGATGTCTTTCACCGTTCCAATGTAGCCGGTCACCGCGCCCGCCGCGTCGCGCAGGACCTCGGCGCTGCCCGCTACCCACACGACGCGGCCAGCGCGTTGGAGGAAGCGGTATTCGAGCGCAAATTCCCGCTCGCCGCGGCTGAACGCCTGCCACTCCACGGAGATCGCCGCACGATCCTCCGGGTGCAGCGCGGCGCTCCAGCCCTCGCCCGCCGCCTCCGCCGGCGAGAGGTCGGCCAGCGCCGACCACCGCTCGTTCACATAGAGGCAGCCGCCCTGCGGGTCCGTCTGGAAAATCCCCACCGGCGCGTGCTGCGCCAGCGTGCGGAACCGCACCTCGCTCTCGCGCACCGCGGCTTCGGCAGCGAGGCGGGCAATAGCCGACCGGCGGGTCTGCGAAACCGTCAGGCCGACGAGGGCCAGCGCGACCAGACTGCCGAAGATTTGGGTGGCGCGGGTGTTTTTGGCCAGCAGAGCAACCTCGGCTTCCCATTGCACCAGCAGGAGCGCCTCCGCGGCTTTCATTTCGTTGCCGACGGCAATCATCCCGTTGGCGACTGCGGCGGAGGGAGCCAGGATGATTCTCGTTGGGGCCTCGATGCCGCCGGTCGCGCGGCGCGCTTCCAAGATGGTGGCATTGTGCTCGATTTTCTCGATCGCGCGCCGGCGGAGTTCCCTGGCCTTGGTCGTTTGTTCGGGATTCTCCGCGACCAAGCCGTCGAGGATGTCCAGCAGCCGCAGCAGCTCTTTCTGATGGTTGAGGGAGGCCGTTCGCATTGTCTCCTGTCCCGCGATCACATAGCCCCGGGCGTTGGTTTCCATTCGCGCCACGCGCGCGACCACACGCTCGATGCCTGCTTGCACTTCGTGGGCCCGCACCACGCGGCGTCCCGCCTTAAGTAAATCGGCGTTGGTCTGCGCCGAAACCACGCCAACGGCGATCAGCAGGCTGAGCGCCGCCGCCATCACGGGGGAAAAGAAATTTCCGCGACCCTCTTTCTCCCGTCCGGCCCGGCGCAAGATGACCAGCGCAAAATGCAAAACGCTGATCATCGTCGGCAGCGACATGCCGACGTAGGAGGTCCCTCGGTCCGACAGCGATGAGAGATAACTCAGGAGCGGCAGCACCGCGAGCGTGAGCACGCCTACGCCAGCCACGGTGAGCCAGGCCCGGTGCTCGCGCCGCGCCGTCATCAGCGAGAGCGCCAGCCCCATTAGGACGAGCGCCACCGCGGTGTTCGGTGCCATTCGGCCCGGCGCTGTCCCGGGCTTGATCGCAACCAGATGCCGCCAGAAAATTTCGTCCACCCCGAGCGAACGGTCGACGATGAACTGCGCGAGCACGAGGCCGGCAAACGCCGCCACCAGCGAGCCGCAGATCCACGTGGCGCGAAGCCTCCCGCCGGCGAGCGTTATCAATCCGAGGGCGGACACCGCGAGGCATAGCGCGGTGTTCATCACCATCGGCGAACCACCCGGCAGCCAAGTGGTCAGCCTTGGCCAATGCCCCACCCAGCCCCCGATCGCGAGCAGGGCAATCGCGAGCACAAGCACGCCGGTGCGGCGCAGGAAACGGGACTCGGAAAGGACGCGATCAGGTTGTTCCAACGCGATGATTCGATCACATCGGTCCGGTAAGGCGAGCCCGAAGCACTTCCGCGTCGCGCCCGGGCGCATTTCAGTTTTTGGAAGAGACTGACTGGAGCCGGCGCGAGCGCATTGAGGCAAACCGCGATGTCGGGCAGCTCCGGCATGCGCGCCGCTCAGGAGCCGGGTGGGGCGGCCTTCGGCTCCGGTGGCGGCTCGAAGTTCAGCTCCCGCATTTGGGAAATCATCTCGCGGTCGTAGCACCCGGGGCAGATGCCGTGGGTGAATTTTGTGCCCTGCCGTTTGTTAAGATACGCATCGATCTCCAGCCAAGAGTCCCGGTCGTCGCGGATTTTTCTGCAGTAGCTGCAGACCAGAAGGAACGACTCGAGCTGCGTCACGTGTCCCGTGAGGCGGAGAATCCGCTCCGCGACGTGCAAACGCACGCCCAATTCCTCCGGCTCGATCGGCTTGGCGATAAAATCATCCACCCCGGCCGCAAAGGCGGCGGCGCGGCTTTCCCGCGTAATGGGCGTGGCGCTGAGGAGGATGATGTAAATGTAGTCCCCCCCGTTGGCCCGAATCATCCGGCAGAGATCGAGTCCGCTCACTCCCGGCATCCGCCAGTCGCCTACGACCGCGCGATAGCCACCGTATTTCAGCGGCACCCACGCTTCCGCAGGCTGCCGGGCGTGCTCGACTTCATGGCCGAGCGATTTGAGCACGCCCAGAAGCTGCACGGCGGCGGCAGGCTGATCTTCGATGACAAGGACTTTCATGGGACGTGAGGTTGTCCCGCCTCAGCTCGGAGCGCAAACCCGCGCCCGCAGCGCGCAGCTCCGCCAACTGCGCGGGCCCCCCGGCGCATTCGCCCGCGCGGGCGAAATCCAGGATGGAGGGGAAGTTCGCGAGCAGGTGCCCGGCGCCGCCCGTCGTCGTGCGCACCCTATTCTCCGGCTCGCGATCAAGCGGCGAGGCGACGAGCAGTCCGGCCATCTCGCTCCGCGCGTTCATCGGCTGGCGGATTTTGTGGTTTTTCGGAGCAAGAAATCCTGACTTGAGCCACGAGCTCTCGTTCGCCGGGGCGCGCAGGGCGAGCGCCTCAACATAAACCGTGATAGGGGGCAGCTCGGGCATGGCGGCGTCACGGCGCGACCAACGGCCCACCGGCCGGACCAAGGCGAGTCTCACGCGCGGGACGCGGGGGCGGCGGCGTTTGTCTTGAGGGCGCCG
>JBDSGI010000073.1:0-15260 GCA_039919035.1 Opitutaceae bacterium | reverse complement strand
CCCGGTCCTCTCTGAGAAGGGTGGTACCTTGGTGTTCAAGGACATGATCCCAGGCGTTACGGTGAAGCGCGAACTCGACGAGTCGTCGGGCCGCATTGCCACCGTCGTCATCGAGCACAAAGAGGATCTGAATCCTCAGATCGAGGTGCGCGACGCGAAGAACAAGCCATTGTCGTCCTACTCCATTCCCGTGGGCGCGCAGATCGCGGTCAACGAAGGTGACATCATTCAACCCGGTGCGCTTCTCGCGAAGACGCCTCGTCAGGCCTCGAAGACCAAGGACATCACCGGCGGTCTGCCGCGTGTTGCCGAGCTCTTCGAAGCACGTCGTCCAAAGGACGCCGCAGAGATGTCCCGCATCGATGGCATCGTTTCCTTCGAAGGTACCGTCCGCGGCAAGCGCAAGCTCGTCGTGAAAAATGACGAGACGCAGCAGGAAGAGGAGCATCTGATCCCAACCGGTAAGCACATCATCGTGCAACCCGGTGACGTGGTTCACAAAGGCCAACACCTCACTGAAGGCTCAGCGGATCCACACGAGATCCTCGAGATCCTTGGGCCATCCGCGCTCTACGACTTCCTGATTTCGCAGGTGCAAGAAGTCTATCGTCTCCAAGGCGTGACGATTAACGACAAGCACATCGAGATCATCATCCGCCAGATGCTCCGCAAGGTTCGCATCACCGACCCGGGTGACACGGAGAACTTCTGGGGCGAGCAGGTGGATCGCGCGACGTTCCTCTTGGAAAACAAGCGCATCGAGGAAGCCGGTGGCAAACCCGCCGAGGCCGAACCGATCCTCCTTGGCATCACCAAAGCCTCGCTCGAAACCGAGAGCTTCATCTCAGCGGCTTCCTTCCAAGAGACGACCCGCGTCCTCACCGACGCCTCAACGCTCGGCAAGGTTGATATGCTGAAGGGCTTCAAGGAAAACGTCATCATGGGCCACTTGATTCCGGCGGGCACGGGCCTGCCGACTTACAAGCAACTCCGGATCACGCTACCCTTCGGCGCTGAGATTGCGGAAGAGCCAAAGCCGGAGGAAGTCAGCGCGAGCTGATTTCATATTTGATCAAGTGAGTTTTCAAAGCCGCGGACGAACTTCCGCGGCTTTATTGTGTCCGCTCCCGCGGATGGGCAGTGGCGCAAACGCGGTTGACGATGTGATGAGATCGGTGGGGAGAAACTCTTCGGCGGTGGGTCCATGTTCGGACCGTCTTGTAACTCATCCGCCCGGGGGGCGCGCATTCAGCTTGGCGCGCACGGTGTTTACGCGGCGCAGGCGAGATATTCTCCGTGGCGGGTGAATTCGTGCTTGAGATCGTCACGGCACGGGCAACGCTCAACCCTCTTTCGTCAGTTGCATTCGCGTTGCCGGCTCGGCTGGTGAACGCTTTTTCAGCCACGAGGCCCATCGAACGCGGGGCGCCTCGAACCATTTCTACTTTTCGCCAAAAAGTTCTTGCCGACTTTTCGGTCCAGAGTAGCGTCCACCTCTTTTCGCCAATTTCCACTCTCTAAGACTCACTCTTCTCGTATGCCGACCATCAACCAACTCGTGCGCAAGGGCCGCCGCCAGGTTACCACCAAGTCGAAGTCGCCGGCTCTGGCGGGGAATCCTTTCCGCCGTGGCGTGTGTGTGCAGGTCATGACGCGCACTCCGAAAAAGCCGAACTCCGCCATCCGTAAGGTTGCGAAGGTTCGCCTTACGAACGGCAGCGAAGTCATCTCCTACATCCCCGACGAGGGCCACAATCTTCAGGAGCACTCCATTGTGCTCGTGCGTGGCGGTCGCGTGAAGGATTTGCCTGGTGTTCGTTACCACATCGTGCGCGGCACGCTCGACGCCACGGGTGTTGAGAAACGCCGCCGTTCGCGTTCCAAGTATGGGGTCAAGCGCCCGAAGGCCGCGAAGTAAGCAACCCACTTTTTCTAATCCGATTTCGCCATGTCACGCCGTCACCGCGCAGAGAAACGCCAAGCCATTCCGGACGCCCGCTACAACAGCGTGCTCGTCGCTCATTTGGTCAATGTCATCATGAAGAGCGGCAAGAAGAATCTTGCCCAGCGCATTGTCTATGGCGCGTTTGAGAAGGTCTCCGAGAAGCTCGAAAAGGGCGACCCGGTCGACTTGATGCTGGGGGCGCTTGAAAATGCGCGCCCGCGCCTTGAGGTGAAGAGCCGCCGCGTCGGCGGCGCCACCTATCAGGTGCCGGTGGAAATTTCGTTCGAGCGGCAGGAGTCGCTCGCGTTGCGTTGGATCGTTGCCGCCGCCGATGGCCGCAAAGGCATTCCGATGAAGGATGCCCTCGCCGCCGAGATTATCGACGCCTACAACAACACAGGCTCGGTCGTGAAGAAGAAGGAAGACACGCACAAGATGGCGCAGGCCAACCGTGCCTTCGCCCACCTCCGCTGGTAACCCGTCCGCGCCCTCCGCCATGTCCGCTGTTGCTGCACCAAAGATTATTGTCGTCACCGACAAAGCGAATATCTCGCCGGTGAATTCCAAGGATCGTCCGTTCCCGTTGGAGTGGACGCGGAACATCGGTATCGCCGCGCATATCGATGCGGGCAAGACCACGACGACCGAGCGCATTCTCTTTTACTCGGGCGCCGTCCACAAGATGGGTGATGTCCATGAGGGCAACACGGTCACTGACTGGATGGAGCAGGAGCGTGAGCGTGGCATCACCATCACCGCTGCCGCCATTTCTTGCGCTTGGAACGCCTCTTGGGGCCCGTGGAAGGGAATCAAGCAGCGCATCAATATCATCGACACGCCCGGCCACGTGGATTTCACGGCCGAAGTTGAGCGTTCGCTTCGCGTGCTCGACGGTGCGGTCGCTGTTTTTTGCGCGGTCGCCGGAGTGCAGCCCCAGTCCGAGACGGTTTGGCGGCAGGCCAACAAATACAAGGTTCCGCGCGTCGCTTTCATCAACAAGATGGATCGCACGGGAGCCGACTTCTTCCGCGCGGTGTCCGAAATGCGCGAAAAGCTCAAGGCCAACGCTCATCCGATCTTCTTGCCGATCGGCAAGGAGGAGAATTTCTCCGGCCTGATCGACCTCGTCCAGAACGTCGCCTACTCCTTCGAGGAGAATCCGTCCGATTTGCTCGGCCTCAATCCGACTACGATTCCGATTCCCGCCGAGCTGGTCGCCCAAGCGAAGGAATACCGCGACAAGCTCATCGAAGCTGTATGCGATTTCGACGATGTGATCGCCGAAAAATATCTCAACGGTGAGGAAATTTCCGTGCCTGAGCTTTTGCTCGGTGTGCGCAAGGCCACCATTTCCCTGCAGTTCACCGGCGTCATTCCCGGTTCCGCCTACAAGAAGAAGGGCGTGCAGCGTCTCCTTGATTGCGTCGTGAATTTCCTGCCGAGCCCAATCGACGTGCCGCCGATGCAGGGTTTGGACACGGATGGCAAAGCAGTCGAAGCGGTGGTTGACGACAAAGCGAAGATGGCCGGTCTCGCGTTCAAGCTTTGGAACGATCCCTTTGTGGGCCGGCTCGTGTTCTTCCGCGTTTACACTGGCAAGCTACCCCGTGGCATGCCGGTCTACAATCCGCGCACCCGCCGCACGGAGCGCGTTTCGCGCCTCGTGCTTATGCGCGCCATTGAGCGCGAAGAAATTGATCTCGCCTACTCGGGCGACATTTGTGCGGTCGTCGGCGTGAAGGACGTCATCACGGGCGATACCCTGTGCGACGAAGATTTCGACATCCGCCTTGAGCCACCGTCGTTCCCTGAGCCGGTTATCTCGATGTCGATCGAGCCCAACTCCAAGGCGGACCAGGAGAAAATGGGCACCGCGCTCCAGCGCCTCGTCGCCGAGGATCCCACGCTGCGCGTGAAGACTGATCCAGATACGGGGCAGACCATTCTGGCCGGCATGGGCGAGCTGCACCTCGACATCATCCGCGACCGCATGAAGCGCGAGTTCAAGGTCGAAGCCACCGCCGGCAAACCCCAGATCGCGTATCGCGAGACCATTCTTAAATCGGCCGAGGCCGAGGGGAAATTCATCCGCCAGTCGGGCGGCAAGGGTCAATACGGCCATGTTTGCGTGACGATCGAGCCGAACGTCAAGGGCAAGGGCATCGAAGTCATCAACGAGACCGTGGGCGGTTCGATTCCGAAGGAATTTATCAAGCCTGCGACCGAAGGTATTATGGAAGGCTGCAACAACGGCGTGGTCGCCGGCTATCCCGTCGTCGATGTGATTATTCGCATTGTGGACGGTTCCTTCCACGAGGTCGACTCGTCGGAACTCGCGTTCAAGATGGCAGGCATCTTCGGCTTCAAGGAAGCCATGAAGAAGGCCAACCCGATCCTCCTTGAGCCGATTATGGCGGTCGAAGTCACCACGCCGGAAGACTATCAGGGCGACCTGATGGGCGATATCAACCGCCGGCGCGGTCAGATTCAGGGCATGGAAAACAAGGCCGGTGCCTGTATCATCAACGCCTTCGTTCCGCTTGAGCTGCTCTTCGGTTACGTGACGGACATTCGCTCGCTCTCGAAGGGTCGCGCGAGTGCCGGTATCACGCCCTCGCACTTCGAGCAGGTGCCCAACTCGCTCCTCGCGAAGATCGTCGAGACTTCGTCGAAGGCCCCCGCCCGCACTTAATCCTCCGTTCTTTTTTCGCCATGAAAGGCCAACGAATTCGCATCAAACTCCAAGGCTTCGACTATCGCGTAATCGATCAGTCGGCGCAGGACATCGTCGAAACCGCGAAGCGCTCCGGCGCCCGTGTCTCCGGTCCGATTCCTCTCCCGACCCGCATCGAGAAGCTCTCGGTCAACCGCTCGCCGCACGTCGACAAGAAGTCGATGGAGCAATTCGAGACCCGCACGCACAAGCGTCTAATCGATATCATCGAGCCGACCGCCCAGACCGTCGACGAGCTGAAGAAGCTCAACCTGCCGTCCGGCGTCGACATCACCATCAACGTATAATCCAACCCTAAACCCGCGACGCGAAGAAACTCCGCACCCGGATAACTTCACTCTACAGTTAGCAGATGTCTGTGTGCCTCCGGGCACCGCCAGACTTTCGCTAAAGTAGGTCCGCACCAAACGGAACTTTTCCACCTACCGCTTAGCCTATGATCTCCGAAATTTTAGGTAAGAAACTCGGCATGACCCAAGTCTACGATGCACAGAACGTGCTCGTGCCGGTCACCGTAGTCGAAGCCGGACCCTGCGCAGTGGTCCAGGTTAAGACTCTCGAAAACGACGGCTACAATGCCGTCCAAATTGGTTTCTCCACGAAGAAACCCAAGAACACCGCTGCCGGCGAGATGGGCCATGCCCAGAAAGCCGGTCTCGAAGTCGCACCTCGCGTGCTCGCGGAGGTCCGCCTGAATGAACCTTCAAAGCTGAAGGTCGGCGATGTCGTCAACACGACTTCATTTGCCGAAGGCCAGCTCGTCGACGTCATCGGCATCAGCAAGGGCAAGGGCTTCCAAGGCGTTGTGAAGCGCTTCCGCGTTGCGGGTGGTCCCGCCACGCACGGCTCGATGTTCCATCGCCGCATCGGTTCGGTCGGCATGCGCCAGACCCCCGGTCGCGTTTGGAAAAATCAGCGCATGCCCGGCCACATGGGCAGTGACAAGCGCACGATGCAGAATCTCCGCATCGTGAAAATCATCGCCGACAAGAATCTCATCCTTGTGAAGGGTTCGATTCCCGGCTCCAACGGCGACGATGTGATCGTTCGCTCCGCGATCAAGGGCCAGTGGGCGCTGCCGACGGCCGCCGCTCCTGTCGCCGCCAAGAAGGCGGCTGCTCCGGCCAAAGCCGCCGCCAAGCCTGCCGCCGCCAAGAAATAAGGAGACGACCACCCATGAAACTTACCGTTTATAGTTCCGACGGGATGACGAGCAGCGAAAAGCAGTTCGCCGACATTCCTACCTTCGAAGGCGACAAGGGCCTCCAGGCCGTGAAGGAAGTCATCGTCGCCATCAACGCCAACAACCGCCAAGGCACGCACTCGACCAAGACTCGGGGCGAAGTTCGGGGCGGCGGCAAAAAGCCCTGGCGCCAGAAGGGCACCGGTCGCGCCCGCGCCGGCTCCATTCGCTCGCCCCTGTGGTCCGGCGGTGGGGTCGTCTTCGGCCCGAAACCCCGCGACTACTCTAAGAAAATCAACGCCAAGGTGAAGCAGCTCGCGTTCAGCCGCGCGCTCTTCGACCGCGTCACCGCTGGTGAAATCGCCGTCATCGAACAGTTCGACCCCAAGGTCGCGAAGACCAAGGTCGTCGACCAAATGGTCTCCCGTATTGCCCCGAAGGGCCGCGTGCTCCTCGTCGATGCGCCGTTCGCCGCCGTGACCGCCAAGGCCTCGCGGAACATCAAGCGCGTCACGATGCAGGAGGCCACCAAACTCAACACCCACGATCTAGCGCAATACGTGAAGATCATCGTCAGCGCCAAGGCGATTGAGACCGTCATCGCCCGTGCCAATGGAGGGAAAAACTAATGCAAGCCGATAAGATCCTCAAGCTCGTCCGCCTGACCGAGAAGTCCAACAAGCTCTCGTCTGAGCTGGGCCAGTATACGTTCGAAGTCTACGGCCACGCCAACAAGCACCAGATTGCCGAGGCCGTCGAGCAGACCTTCAAGGTCACCGTCCGCCGCGTTAACACCGCGACCTATCGCGGCAAAAACAAGAAGAGCCGCCAGGGCCGCCCGAGCATCGGCTCAGACTACAAGAAGGCCATCGTGACCCTGAAAGCCGGAGACAAGATCGAGCTCGTCTGACGCGAACCCGCCCAACCGGAGCCCACCCAACATGCCCATCACTTCATTTCGTCCGCTCACGCCGTCCGGCCGCTTCACCTCCCTCAACATGGAGGCGGGGTTGTCCAAAGAGCGTCCGCAGCGCGCGCTAACCGAGCGCAAATACAAGACCGGCGGTCGCAACGCCTACGGTCGCGTCACGTCGCGGCATCGCGGCGGCGGCCACAAGCAGCTCTACCGGATCATCGATTTCCACCGCGATATTCTCGACATGCCCGCCAAGGTTCAGGCCTTGGAGTATGACCCGAATCGGTCGGCGAACATCGCTTTGGTCGCCTACACCAACGGTGAGAAGCGCTACATCCTTGCCCCGAAGGGCCTGAAGGCCGGCGACATGATCTTCGCCTCCGACAAGGCGACAACGAACGACTTCACCGTCGGCAACAACTTCCCGCTGTCGATCATCCCGCCCTCGACCCTCGTGCACAATGTCGAGCTTGTCCCTGGCCGTGGCGCAAAGATCGCGCGCGGTGCCGGCACGAGCGTGGAGCTGGTCGCCATTGAGGGTGATTCCGCCACGTTGAAGATGCCCTCCGGCGAACTCCGCCGTTTGCATTCCCGCTGCCGCGCCACGATTGGCGAGGTTGGCAACGGCGATCACAACCAGCAGTCGCTGGGGAAGGCCGGTCGCAAACGCTGGCTCGGCGTTCGCCCGACCGTCCGCGGTGTCGCGATGAATCCCGTCGATCACCCCAACGGTGGTGGTCAGGGCAAATCCAAGGGTGGTGGCGGTCGCCAGCATCTCGTTTCGCCGTGGGGCCAGCTCGCCAAGGGCTACGTCACGCGCCGTCGTTCGAAGCTCTCGACGTCTCAAATCATTGCCCACCACAACGGCCGCAAGCCACGTGGTAAAAAGTAATCCCGCCCCTCTCGCACCATGGCACGCTCCATCAAAAAAGGTTTCTTTGTCGACTACCACCTGCTCGAGAAAATCGAGAAGGCGGTCAAGACCGGCGCCAAGAAGCCCATCCAGACTTGGTCCCGCCGCTCGACGATCACGCCCGATTTCATCGGGCACACGTTCAGCGTCCACAACGGCAAGATGTTCATCGCCGTATACGTCACCGAAAACATGGTCGGCCACAAACTCGGCGAGTTTGCCCCGACCCGCACGTTCAAGGCGCACGGCGGCATGACCCGCAAGGAAATCTAAGGCTGATGGCCGAGGGAAAAAACATGATGCTCGATGTTCAATCCAGTCTGGCTTTCCGTCGCGTTCGCGCTGCGGCGCTGGCTGCTGCCATCGGACTTCTGGCGTCATCCCTCCTCCATGCGACTCCTTCGGCGCTCGTCGTCACCGCCGTCCAGCCGTCCCGCGTTGCGGATATCGTCGTGCTCAACGGCGGTTTCGATGCCGGTCTGCGTCAGGGCATGGTTTGCCGCATCTCGCGCGGCGCCGTCGCCGTCGCCGAGGTTCTCCTCGTCGAGACCCGGCCTGCGGCCAGCGCGGCCCTCATCCTGAGCGTCGCACCCAAGCAGGCGATTCGCGCGGGCGATTCCGCTGCCGTCAAACTTCTCAAAACCTAAACCAAACACTGAAACCAAAAGGGCAGGGCACCGCGTCTCCCGATGCGCCACCACTGTCGCCGAGCCGATCTTCGGCCGGAATCTTCACCACCAACATGGAAGTTCAAGCCCTCACACGCTACGCGCGGATGTCCCCTAAAAAGGTCCGCGAAGTTGCCCGCACGATCCAAGGCCGCAAGGCCTCGGAAGCCGTGGATTATCTGCTGCTCATCCCGCGCAAGAGCGCGAAGCTGATCGCCAAGACGCTCAAGAGCGCCATCGCGAACGCCGAGAACAACAACAACCTCGCCGCTGATACCCTTACGGTGAAGAGCGCCATCATTGAGAACGGCCCCGTCCTCAAGCGCTTCAAGGCCGGTGCCCGCGGCACCGCGATGCCCCGCCGCAAGAAAATGGCGCACATCCGCATCGTCCTGTCCGACGGCAACTCCAACTAACTCACTTCCATGGGCCAAAAAACCAACCCGATCGGCTTCCGTCTCGCCGTCCGCCGCAACTGGCAGTCCCGCTGGTTCGCCACGAAAAAGGATTTCGGCAAGCTTCTCGCCGAGGATCAGCTCATCCGTTCGAAGCTGATGGAAAAACTCAAGCAGGCGTCCGTGCCGCGCATCTTCATCGAGCGCGCCTCGAACCGCGTCCGCGTCAAAATTTACACCGCCCGTCCTGGCATCGTCATCGGCCGCAAGGGTCAGGAAATCGAGAAGATCAAGGAGGAGCTCGCGAAGCTCACCGGCAAGGAAATCCTTCTCGACATCCAGGAGGTGAAGAAGCCCGAGATCGAAGCCGCCCTCGTGGCCGAGAACGTCGCACTCCAGCTTGAGCGCCGCATCGCTTTCCGCCGCGCCATGAAAAAGGCCGTGGAGATGGCCATGGCGCTCGGCGCCGAGGGCATTCGTATTCAGTGCTCGGGCCGCCTTGGTGGCGCCGACATCGCCCGTCGCGAGTGGCAGCGCAAGGGCCGCGTGCCGTTGCACACCCTCCGCGAAAACATCGACTATGGCTTCGCAGAAGCACTGACCGTTTACGGCAAGATCGGCGTCAAGTGCTGGATCTGCAAAAAAGAGTCCGACAACAGCTAAGTCGCACTCCTTCCAATCTAACCTTTTCAGGAGAACCACTCCCATGGCAGCAATTTCACCCGCCCGCACCAAATACCGGAAATCGATGAAGGGCTCGCGCGCTGGCAATGCCAAGCGCGGCAACACCCTTGCCTTCGGCGATTACGGCCTCCAGTCGCTCACTCGGGGCCCCATGACCGGCCAGCAGATCGAGGCCGCCCGTGTTACCATTTCGCGCCACCTCAAGCGCAAGGGCAAACTCTGGATCCGGGTCTTCCCGCACAAGCCCGTTACGAAGAAGCCGGCCGAGGTGCGCATGGGCCAGGGCAAAGGCCCGGTCGAATACTACGTCGCCGTCATCAAGCCGGGTGCGATCCTCTTCGAGCTCGCCGGTGTCCCGGTTACGATTGCCAAGGAGGCCTTCCGTCTCGCCGACGCGAAGCTCCCGTTCCACTGCCGGTTCATCCAGCGCGACAACACCGCGGTCTAACCGCACCCAACCAGCACTGCCATGACCTCGAAAGAAATCCGCGAACTCTCGCCCGGCGAGATCACCACGAAGCTCCGCGAAATTCGCGAGCAGCTTCTCCAGCTCCGCCTGCGCAAGCAGACCGGTCAGGTCGAAAAGACCCACGAGCTGCGCACCCTCCGCAAGGACATCGCGCGCCTCGAAACCATCCTCAACGAAAAGAAAGCCCAAGTCGCGAACAAGGCCGCCTGAGCGCCCGCGCTAAATCCGAACCCACGCCATGTCCACCGCCACCGCAGGCCAGCGCACCAAGCGCAAAACCCAGATCGGTTTCGTCTCAAGTCGCTCCGGCGATAAGTCGATCAAGGTCACCGTCGCCTACAAGACGCCGCATCCGCTTTATCACAAGGTCGTCAACCGTCAGACCGTCCTTCACGTCCACGACGAGAAGAACGAGACCAAGGTCGGCGACAAGGTCGAGGTGATGGAGACGCGTCCGCTCAGCCGTCTGAAGCGCTGGCGCCTCGTGTCGATTCTGCACAAGGCCGTCGTCGCCGACGGCGCCGCCATCAGCGAGGCAGAAGTTGCCGCCGCTGTGCCCACCAAGGTCACCAAAGCCACCGAGGCCGCAAAGCCGCAGGCCTGAGTCCGTCCAACCACAATCGCTCCCAAGCAGTCCCGCTATGATTCAACTGCGCTCCATTCTCGACGTCGCTGACAACACTGGTGCCCGCCGCGCCGCCATGATCTCCCGCATGGGTCAGATCACGATGACCGCCGGCGTTGGTGACATCATCACCGTCCACATCAAGGAAAGCACAACCGACGCCACCGTGAAAAAAGGCGAGGTCGTCAAGGCCGTCGTCGTTCGCACCAAGGCGCCCGTGCGCCGGGCCGACGGCAGCTACCTGCGTTTCGATTCCAATGCGATCGTGATTATCGACGCATCCAACAATCCCCGTGGCACCCGCATCTTCGGACCGGTGGCCCGCGAACTGCGCGCGAAGAACTTCATGAAGATCATCTCGCTCGCTCCGGAGGTTCTCTAACATGGCCCAGAAATTTCACGTCAAACGCGGCGATCTGATCGTCGTCATCGCCGGTTCCCAAAAGGGCAAATCCGGCAAAGTGCTCGAGATCCTCGCGGCCAAGCAGCGCGCCCGCGTCGAAGGCGTCGCGATGCTCAAGAAGCACGAGAAGAAATCCGAGAAGAACCCGCAAGGCGCCATCACCGAGCGCGAGGGTTCGGTCCACATCAGCAATCTCATGCTGCAGTCGGTCTTCGACGCCAGCAAACGGAAGAAATCAGCCCCCGTCGCCGCCACCTGATTTCGGCCGAACGAAAGCGCGCTTGCCAATCCGGCGGTGCGCCTGCGTTATTGGGCTCTTTTCCACTCAACCATCACTCTCAATCGCACCCCGGTCGGTAATCGGGGGCCCTTCAAATGAGCTACGTTCCCATTCTCAAAAAACTCTACCTCGAGCAGATCGTGCCCGAACTCGTCAAGACCCGCGGCTACACCAACAAGCACCGCGTGCCGAAAATCGTTAAGATTAATCTTAACAGCGGCATTGGCGCCGAGGCGGACAAGAACCAGATCGCCGATGTCGCCCGCGACCTCGGTTCCATTGCCGGCCAGAAGCCGATCCTGAACAAGACCAAGCGCGCAATCGCGAATTTCAAGCTCAAGCCCAACCAGACGACCGGTTGCAGCGTGACGCTTCGCGGCAACAATATGTGGGAGTTCCTCTACCGCCTGCTCGCGGTCGCGCTTCCCACCATCCGCGACTTCCGCGGCGTATCCCCGAAACTCGACGGCCAGGGCAATTACAGCCTTGGCATCACCGATTTCTCCATCTTCCCGGAAATTACGGTCGAAAACGTGAAGAAGACCATGGGCCTCGACATCACCATCGTGACGACGGCGGAGAACGATGACGAAGGCCGCGACCTGCTCCGACTCCTCGGCATGCCGTTTCGCCGCGTCGAGGCTGCCCCGGCGCCCAAGGCGACCGCCGCCTAATCCAGCTTACACCTTCCGCCATGCCCAAGACATCCGCCATCGAGCGCAACGAAAAGCGCAAACGACTCTCCGCCCAGTTCGCCGTCAAACGCGCCGAACTGAAGGCCATCCTCATCAGCCCCACCACGACCGACGAGGAATTTCACGCCACGCAGAAGAAGCTGCAGAAACTCCCGCGCAATTCCTCGCCCACGCGCATCCGCAATCGTTGCGCCCTGAGCGGACGCCCGCGCGGCTACAAGCGCAAGTTTGGCGTGTCCCGCCTTACCTTCCGCGAACTTGCCCTCGCCGGCAAAATCCCCGGCGTCATCAAATCTTCTTGGTAAAAACTTTCAGGCTCACGGGGGTTGTTGCGCATCAGGCGCACCGGATATGACCCGCGCGGCCGCTTTAAACTACATCCAACATGACCGACCCGATCAGCGATTTCCTCACGCGCCTCCGCAACGCCGGCAAGGCGAAGCTCGATGAGTGCGTGATGCCGCATTCCAATATGAAGGAAGGCCTCGCCGCCATCCTCAAGACCGAGGGCTACGTGACCGATCATACCAATGCGGCCGACGCCCAGGGCCACAAGACCCTCGTCGTGAAAATGAAGTATGTCGACGGAGCCGCCGCCATCACCGGCATTAAGCGCGTCTCGACGCCCGGCCGCCGGCTCTATTGCAGCTACACGGAAATCCCACGCGTGCTGAATGGTCTCGGCATCGCCGTCCTCTCGACCTCAAAGGGTCTGATGAAGGACGCCGACTGCCGCCGTAACAAGGCGGGCGGCGAAATTCTCTGCAACGTCTGGTAACCGGCCCCGCGCCACCTAGCACTTTCCAAAAATGAGCCGCATCGGCAAACAACCCGTTCCCATCCCGGACAAGGTCAAGGTCACCGTCACCGGCGACACCGTCTTCGTCGAGGGTCCCAAGGGCAAAGTCCAGAAAACCTTCGCTCCCGTCGTCAAAGTCACCGTCACCGCCAAGGAGGTCACGTTCGCACCCACCGAGGACAGTCGTTTCTCCAAGGCCATGTATGGCACCGTCCGTTCGATCGTGTCCGGCATGGTCAAGGGCGTCACCGAGGGCTACGTCAAGGATCTCGAAATCCAGGGCGTTGGTTTTAAAGCCAACCTCACCGGCAAGAAACTTGATCTCGCGCTCGGCTACTCGCACCCCATCGTGATGGAAATCCCAGACGGGATCAAAGTCACCGTGACCGATCAGACGAGGGTCAAGGTCGAGGGCGCGGACAAGCAACTGGTCGGCGCCGTGACCGCGGAAATTCGCGGCTATTATCCGCCTGAGCCTTACAAGGGCAAGGGCGTGCGCATCGTCGGCGAGCGTGTTCGTCGCAAGGAAGGCAAAACCGTCGCCTAAGGAGCACATCCATGAGCACCAAGACCATTACCAAGTCCCGCCTGTTGCAGAACCGCCGCTGGCGCATTCGAAAAAAGGTGACCGGCACGGCCCTCCGTCCGCGTCTGGCTGTGCGCTTCACCAGCAAGCACATTTACGCCCAGGCCATCAACGACGACCTCGGCACGACCCTCGTCTTCCTCTCCAGCCTCGATGCCGAACTGCGCAAGCAGAAGCTCAAGGCCAACATCGCCAGCGCCAAGACCCTTGGTAGTGCCTTCGCCGCCAAGGCGAAGGCCGCCGGCCTCACCGGCGTGGTCTTCGACCGCAGCGGTGCCCCTTACCACGGCAAAGTCAAAACGTTCGCCGAAGCCGCCCGCGAGGGTGGCCTTCAATTCTAAAGTATCCGCATGAGCACTGAAAATTCCGCGCCCGAGACCGTCACCCCCTCGACTGAGTCCGCCGCCCCCGCCGCTGCGGCACCTGCCGCGGCTCCCGCCGCACCTTCCGCCCGCCCGCAACGTGATCATCGTGGAGGCCAAGGTGGCTTTCGTGGTCAAGGCGGCGGCAATCGCGGCCCCGGCGGCAACCGTGGCCCGCGCCGCGACAACCGGGACAAGCCACAAGACGGCGACGGCCCGACGATGATCGAGAAGGTCGTCTTCATTAATCGCTGCGCCAAAGTCGTGAAGGGTGGCCGCCGGTTCTCCTTTGCCGCGCTCGCCGTCGTCGGCGATGGCAAGGGCAAGGTCGGGATCGGTTATGGCAAGGCCAACGAAGTCCCCGATGCGATCAAGAAAGGCACCGCGAACGCCCACAAGCATCTCGTCAGTGTGAAGCTCAAGGGCGACACCATTCCCCACGACGTCATGGGTCGTTTCGACGGTGGTCGCGTGATGCTCAAGCCGGCCTCGCCCGGCACTGGCCTGATCGCCGGCGGTGGCGTCCGTGCCGTCCTCGAAGCGGCCGGCGTGAAAAACATCCTCACGAAGTCGATGGGTTCCTCGAACCACATCGCCGTCGTGCATGCAACTCTCAACGGCCTCCTCCAGCTCCGCTTGGCAGAGAACATCTCGAAGGTCCGCGCCACGAGCTAACGCTCCGCGCATTTTTCCATTCATCCGAGTCGGCCGGCGTATGAACGTCCGGGCGGCGTCCTCCTAGGAACCATATGAAACTCCACGAACTTAAGAACGTCCCCGGTGCCATTCACCGCAAGAAGCGCGTTGGCTGCGGCGAAGGCGGCGGCCACGGTAAGACCTCCGGTCGCGGTGGCAAAGGCCAGTCCGCCCGCTCCGGCAGCAGCATCCGTCCCGGCTTCGAAGGCGGCCAGATGCCCCTTTACCGCAAGCTCCCGCACCGCGGCTTTAACAACTACAACCACCGTATTGAAATCGCGGTGCTGAACGTCGGGGACCTCGCATCCCTTGACGCCAAGGTGACCGAGGTCAACGCCGCCGCCCTCTCCGAGGCCGGCCTCATTCGCCACGGCGAGACGCGCGTCAAGATCCTCGGCGACGGCGAACTCACTCGCGCGATCAAGGTGACCGCCGCCAAGTTTTCCGAGTCGGCCAAGGCCAAGATCGAAAAAGCCGGTGGCCAAGCCATCGTGGGCTGACGCCTATTTTCGATTTTTGATTCTGGATTTTCGTTGGCCAAACGCTTCCCGCGCTAGCCAGTCGAGTCTCTAAATCGAAAATCGAAAATCAAAAATCGAAATTCCAGATGTTTTCCGCCTTCACGAACTCCCTGAAAATTCCGGAGCTGCGCTCCCGAATCTTCTACACGCTGTCGCTGCTGTTCGTCTCGCGTGTCGCCTCGCACATTCCGCTGCCGGGTATTGACCCGCGGCCGTTACAGAACTTCTTCGCCGAGCAGTCGGCGGGTGGCGCAGGTGCGCTCATCGGGCTCTACAACATGTTCACCGGCGGCGCGCTCATCAAGGGCGCGGTCGCGGCGCTGGGCATCATGCCCTATATCAGCGCCTCGATTATCTTTCAGTTGATGACGGCGGTGGTGCCGGCG
>JBDSGI010000072.1:0-2752 GCA_039919035.1 Opitutaceae bacterium | reverse complement strand
TTTCCGGGATGCCGGTCTGCACGCCGATGCGCGCGACGCTCCTCACCGGCCAGCGCCCGCAGACGCATGGGCTTTTTCTCAACGATGTTCCGCTCGCGATCAACGCGGTTACGCTGCCCAAGGAACTAAAAACCGCCGGCTACGCTACCGGCATGATCGGGAAGTGGCACATCGACGGTCACGGCCGCTCCAACTACATCCCGCCCGAGCGCCGGCAGGGCTTCGACTACTGGAAAGTCCTTGAGTGCACGCACGCCTACAACAAATCGCCCTATTACGCCGACGGTCCCGAGAAACTCTTCTGGGACGGCTACGATGCGCAGGCGCAGACTCGCGATGCCCAGCAATATCTGCGCACCCACGCGAAGGCGGCCCCAGCCAAGCCCTTCTTCCTTCAGCTCTCCTGGGGGCCGCCGCACAATCCCTATGAGACCGCGCCGGCGAGCTATCGCGAAAAATATTCCGCCGATAAGATTCAGCTTCGCCCCAACGTTCCGCCTTCGCACGCGGTGCCCACGCGGGCCGCGCTCGCGGGCTATTACGCGCATTGCACCGCGCTCGACGATTGCTTTGCCGATCTGCTGCGCACGCTGGAGGAAACCGGCCTCGCGGCGAACACGATCGTCGTCTTCACCGCCGACCACGGCGACATGATCGGGTCGCAGGCGCAGCAGCGGAAGCAGCGTCCGTGGGAGGAGTCCGTGCGCGTGCCGATGCTGTGGCGACTGCCAAAGGCGCTGGGTATCGCACCGCAGCGCACGGCCGCCACGATTAACACCGAGGACGTTATGCCCACGCTTCTCACGCTCGCGGGTCGGCCGATTCCAAAAACGGTGGAGGGCCTCGACTTCACCGCCCACTTGCGCGGCGGCGCCGATCCGTCGGGTGGCGCGACCATCGTCCGCTGTATTTCGCCGTTCGGCGAATTTCAACGCGACAATGGCGGCAAGGAATACCGCCAGATTCGCACCGCGCGCTACAGCTACGTCCGCGACCTCGCCGGACCTTGGCTGCTCTACGATCACGAGCGCGACCCCTACGAACTCGACAACCTCGTGGGCAAGCCCGAGCACGCGAAACTACAGGCGGAACTCGACGCGCGGCTGAAGGCCAAACTTGCCGAGCACCACGATGAATTCCGACCCGGCTCGGACTACCTTGCGAAATGGGGCTACCAGGTCGATGCCCGGGGAACGGTGCCCTACACGAACTGAGCCGCTCCGTCCGTTCGTATCGACTATTCGGCAGTCGTGGTGGGTTGGACCGGAGGTGCGGTGGGGTGAGCCGGTTTTTTAGTGTGGTTGAGAATCTTGTGCCGATCCGGCGCGTGCACGGCAAAGGGTGCGGTCGAGTGATCTTCGCGACGCGGCTGGAGGAGCTTCGCGACGAGGCCGGTCCACCCGGTCTGATGCGAGGCGCCCACGCCGCGGCCGGTGTCGCCGTGAAAATACTCGTGGAAGAGCACGAGATCCTTGAAGTGAGGATCGCGGGCGAGCTTGTCGTGGTATTTCAACACCGGTCGCTCGCCATACTCGTCCTTGAGGAAGAGCTGCGTGAGCCGCCGTGAAAGTTCGTTGGCGATTTCCTCGATGGTGATAAAATTACCGGAGCCGGCGGGGCATTCCACCTTGAAGTCGTCGCCGTAGTAGTGGTGAAATTTTTGCAGAGACTCGATGATCAAGAAGTTCACCGGCATCCAAATTGGGCCGCGCCAGTTGGAATTCCCGCCGAAGAGGCCCGAGGACGACTCGGCGGGCTCGTAGCGCACGCCGACCCGGACATCGCCGGAGTGGAATTCGTAAGGATGGTCGTGGTGAAAGCGAGAAATGGCGCGCACGCCGTGGGGCGAGAGAAACTCGGTCTCGTCGAGCATGCGCCGGAGCAGGCATTTCATGCGGTGGCCGCGCAGGAGGGAGAGGAGATTGCGCTGCCCGGCGCCGGCAACGTCCCAGCGCGAGACGAGCTTGGCGAGGTCCGGTCGATTGCCAAGAATCCACTCCAAGCGGCCCTTGAATTCCGGTAGTTCGTTGAGCAGGGCCGGATCGAGCACCTCGACGGCGAAGAGTGGAATGAGCCCTACCATCGAGCGAATCTTCAACGCGCGGGATTGTCCGTCGGGCGTCTTGAGCACGTCGTAGTAGAATTCGTCTTCATCGTCCCAGAGGCCGATGCCCTCGTCGCCAATGTTGTTCATCGCCTCCGCGATGTGGAGAAAGTGCTCGAAGAACTTCGTCGCGATGTCCTCGTAAACGTGGTTGTGCCGCGCGAGCTCGATCGCGATGCGCATGAGGTTGAGTGAATACATCGCCATCCAGCTCGTGCCGTCGGCTTGGTTGATGTGCCCGCCCGTCGGCAGCGGCGCGCTGCGATCGAAGACGCCGATGTTGTCCAGGCCGAGGAAGCCGCCTTGAAAAATGTTGCGGCCCTGCGCGTCCTTGCGGTTCACCCACCAGGTGAAGTTGAGCATCAGCTTGTGGAAAACGCGTTCGAGAAACGCGAGGTCTCCCACGCCGCCGCGCTGCTTGCGGTCCATCTGGAAAACGCGCCAGGTGGCCCACGCGTGCACCGGAGGATTTACATCGCCAAAGGCCCACTCGTAGGCGGGCAGCTGGCCGTTGGGATGCATATACCACTCGCGCGTCAGGAGCACGAGCTGGTCCTTGGCGAAGCGCGTGTCGATCATTGCGAGTGGGATACAGTGGAAGGCGAGGTCCCACGCGGCATACCACGGATATTCCCATTTGTCCGGCAT
>JBDSGI010000071.1:0-3048 GCA_039919035.1 Opitutaceae bacterium | reverse complement strand
TCGATGAAGTCTGCAGGTGTCACAAGGGGCGAGTCTGCCCGGGGCCAAAAGGGAAGACACGGAAAATTTCCCGGTTTCGCTTCCGTTGCGGAGAAACTTGTAACCCCAGCCCGTCCCATCGTGTATTATCCTCGCCTCGTTTTGCACCCAATCGAACCAGTTTCCATTCCGTCCCGGCTGCCGGGCCGGGCCGAATCCGATTTCATCATCGAGACGGATCGGCTGGGCAAAACCTACGGGACGCAGCAGGCGCTCGCCGATGTCACGGTGCGCGTGCCGCCCGGCACCATCGGACTCCTCGGACCCAACGGCGCCGGCAAGAGCACCTTGATCAAGTGTCTGCTCAATTTGGAAACGCCCACTGCCGGCACGGCGCGCGTGTTGGGGCGCGACACCCGCGGGCAGCAGCGGGCCTCGCGGGAAAAAGTGGGCTACAGCCCCGAGCGCGACTGCCACATCGCGGGCCTGGCCGGCTGCGAATATGTGACCTACTGCGGCCAGCTTTCCGGCATGCCGATGCGGCTGGCGCGCCAGCGCACGCATGAGATTCTCGATCTCGTCGGAATGGGGCAGGAGCGCTACCGGCCGGTGGACACCTATTCCACGGGCATGCGCCAGCGCGTGAAACTCGCGCAGGCCCTCGTGCACGATCCGCAGGTGGTGTTTCTCGACGAGCCGACCAACGGCCTCGATCCTTCCGGCCGCGAACACATCCTCACGCTGATCGGTTCCCTGTGGCGCGATCTCGGGATCAGCGTGGTGATGTGCTCGCACCTGTTGCGCGACATCGAGCGGGTGTGCGACCGGGTGATCATTATCGGTCACGGCCGGCTGTTGGAACACGACACGATCGCGAATTTGAAAAACCGCCACCGCCGCGTCGTCGAAATCGCGCCCGCGGCCGAGCGGGAACGCTTCGTCACGGTTCTCGAATCCACCGGCGTGAAAGTAACAGCGCTCTCCAACGGCAAGCTCCGGGTGGAATCCGCCTCCGACTCGGTTGAGTGGATTCTCCAGCTGATGCGGGCGCACCGCCTGCCACCGGCCGAGATCGTGGCGAACCCGGACGCGCTCCACGAGTTGTTCATCAAATCCATTTCCGACGGCCATGGAAACCAGCCGAACGCTTGATCTGAGCCGCTGGCGCGAGGAGCCGCGCGGCGTGGGCTATCGCCGGCGGGTGATTGCCACCGCCGGACTGCGGCAGCTTTGGCGCACGCGTTTTTTCCGCGTGTTGCTGGCGCTCGCGTGGACCGCCGGCGCGATGATTGCGGTGGGCGGCTTTGTGTTCAGCCAGTCGATCGCGAGCGGCGGCTGGCTGGAAACGTTGGCGGTGAAATTTGGGCCGCGCGCCGAGGCGATCGTCGTGGCGATCGGCGGCGTCGTGACGCTCTATCCCGATATTTGCGTGCGCGGCGTCTTCACGCTGCTGTTTTGGGCCCACTCGTTTCTCGGCCTCTGGCTCAGTCTCCTCGCCCTGACCACACTGGTGCCGGGCCTCATCACGCGCGATCGCGCGAGCAATGCGCTCATCGTTTATCTCTCCCGGCCGCTCACCTCGGTCGATTACCTCCTCGGAAAATTTGGCACCATCTTCGGCGTGCTGCTGCTCGTGTGGACCGGACCTTTGTTGCTCGGTTGGATTCTGAGCATGTTGTTCGCGACGGATCGCGATTTTCTGGTGTATTCTTCCGGGCCGCTGCTGCGTGCGCTGTCCTTCAATGGCATCGCGCTCGTCACGCTCTCGGCGATCGCGCTGGGCGTGTCGGCGCTCGGTCGCAATGCCCGCTTCACCGTCGTGATCTGGGTTTGCCTGTGGGCGGTCTTCGGCGTGATGGCGACCAACCCCCGCGCCCCGACGTGGATTACGCGGATGAGTTTCGCCCACGATCTCGGCGAAGTGCGCCAGGAAATTTTCCGCCTGGACGATGTCCTCGCCGCGGCGAGCGCGCAGCTGCCGGTGTTCGACCAACGGTTCACCAGCAATCTCGCCACCGCCGGAAAGAAAGCCGCGCCCACCGATTTTGGCGGCGCGCTCGCGGCGCTGGGCGTTTTTGTCGTCGGCTCGTCGTTCGTTTTTCTGCGCCGGCTTCGACCCGAATGAACGCCATCGTCCAAGGCGAAAACCTCAGCCGGTTCTACGGGATGATTCTCGGGTTGAACAACGTCTCGTTCACGATTCGCCCCGGCATCACCGGCATCGTTGGTCCCAACGGCGCGGGCAAAACCACGCTCTTCCGGCTCCTGCTCGGCCAGATCCGCCCGAGCTCCGGCCGGCTCACGGTCTTTGGCGAGGAGCCGTGGAACAACCCGGGCGTCCACGCGCGACTCGCCTACTGTCCGGAGAACGAGACCGTGCCCGCCGGTTTGCGTCCACTGGAGTGGCTGACGGGCCTTGGCATGATCTCGGGGCTCTCGGCGTCTGACGCCGATGCGCGCGCCCGCATGGCGCTCGTGCGCGTGAAGCTTGGACCGGAGCACTGGAAAAAACGAGTGACGGCCTACTCGAAAGGCATGAAGCAACGCGTGAAACTCGCGCAGTGCCTGCTCCACGATCCCCGGCTGGTGATTCTCGATGAGCCGATGAACGGCCTCGATCCGATGGGCCGCGAGGATGTCGCCCAAGTCCTACGCGAACTCGCGGCGGGAGGCGTGAGCATTCTCATCTCGAGTCACATTCTCCATGATCTGGAGGCGCTGTGCGCCGACTTTCTCCTGCTGCGCTGGGGGCGCATTCCGCGCTCGCTCAACGAGGCGGCTTCCGCCGAGGCCCGCGCGCGCTGGCCCGAGGCGACGACCTTTCGCTGCGACGCACCGGAGCGGCTCGCGCGTTTCCTTTTCGACCGCGGGCTCGTGCGCGGCTGCGACATCGTTCCGGCGGATGGCCTCCTGCATGTGCGCTGGAGCGACCCGGCGCGATTTTATGGCGAGGGAAATTTCCACGACCTCCTGCTCGAAAGTGGCGTGCGCGTGTTCGAGGTGCAGGCCACCGCGTCCTTCCTCGAAAAAGTCACCGAGCCCGCGACGGCTGATTCGTGATGAACCCAC
>JBDSGI010000070.1:0-2906 GCA_039919035.1 Opitutaceae bacterium | reverse complement strand
GCGCTCGACTGGTTCCGGCAAGTGCCCGGCGTCACGCATTTCGACACCGATCACCACGTGCTGCTCGCGCGCGCCGAGATCGATGTCGTTTATGTCGCGGTGCCGCACCACCTGCACGAAGCGATCTACCTTGATGTGCTGCGCGCGGGCAAAGATCTCTTTGCCGAAAAGCCCTTTGGGATCGATCTGGCGGCAGCGCGGCGCGTGCGCGACGAGGCGGCGCGGCTGGGTCGGTTCGTGCGCGTGTCCTCGGAGTTTCCGTTTTTCCCCGGCGCGCAGCGCGCGATGGCCGTCGCGCAATCGGGTGCGCTCGGCCGGGTGATCGAGGCGCGGTGTGCGTTTCTCCATTCCAGCGACCTCGACCCCGCGAAACCGATCAACTGGAAGCGGCAGAATAAGTTTTGTGGCGTGGCCGGCGTGATGAACGACCTCGGACTCCATGTCGCGCACGTGCCGCTGCGGCTCGGCTGGAAGCCGCGCTCGCTCCACGCGCAGCTTCAAAAAATTTACCCCGAACGGCCCGACGGCAAGGGTGGGACCGCCGCATGCGACACGTGGGACAATGCCACGCTCCACTGCACCGCCGACATCGCCGGCCAGACCGCTCCGCTCACGCTGGAGATGAAACGCCTCGCGCCCGCAGAGACCAACACCTGGATCTTCGAGATCCTCGGCACCGAGCGCGGCGTGCGTTTTTCGACGAAGGAACCGAAGACGCTCTGGCAATTCCGCCGCGACAAGGAGCAGTGGTGGGAAAAAACCGACCTCGGCTTCGCGACGCCTTTCACGACGATCACCGGGGGAATTTTTGAGCCCGGCTTTCCTGACATCCTCCAACAAATGTGGGCCGCATTTCTCGCGGAACGCGCGGGTCAGCTCGGTGAACGCTTCGGCTGCGCCACGCCCGACGAAGCGGTGCGGCAGCACGAACTCTGGGCCGCCGCGCTTGAGTCGCAGCGCGCGCAATCCGTCGTGCAGTTGCCGCTATGAGCGCCCGCCACGGCCTCCTCGCCGGTGGCAACTGGATCGTCGACCACGTGAAGTTGATCGACACGTGGCCGGCGCAGGACGCGTTGGCGAACATCCTCGCCGAATCTATCGGCAACGGCGGCGCGCCCTACAACGTCCTCAAGGACCTTGCGCGGCTCGGCGCGCCGTTTCCACTCGAAGCGGTCGGCCTGCTCGGCGACGACGCCGACGGCGGCGCGATTCTGGCCGATTGCGCCGCGCATCGCATCGACACTGCGCAGCTCCGGCCAGTCGCAGGCGCGCGCACGAGCCACACCGATGTGATGACGGTGCGCGGCACCGGTCGGCGGACTTTTTTCCACGGCCGTGGCGCGAATGCGCTGCTTGCGCCGGAACATTTCGGTTTCGCGCGCAGCCGGGCGAAAATGTTCCACCTCGGTTACCTCGTCCTGCTCGATACGCTCGACGGTCCTGGTGCGGACGGTCTGCCGCGCGCCGCCGAGGTGCTGCGGGGCGCGCGGGCGCATGGGCTCATCACGTCCGTCGACTGCGTGAGCGAGGCGAGCGATCGGCTGCGGGCGGTGGTGGCGCCGGTTCTGCCGGAGGTGGATTTGCTCTTCGCCAATGATTTTGAGGCGGAAAAAATCACCGGCCTACCGTTGCGCGCGGGCGGGGCGGTTCGCGGCCCGGCGGTCGTCGCGGCGGCGAACCGCCTTCTGGCCGAGGGCGTGCGGGGCTGGTGTGTGCTGCATTTCCCCGAGGGCGTGTATGCGCGCAGCGCGGCGGGCGAGGAGTTTTTTCAACCGAGCGTGCGGGTGTCCGCCCCCGAGATCGCCGGAGCGGTCGGTGCGGGCGATGCGCTTGCCGCCGGAATTTTGTTTGGATTGCATGAGGGTTGGCCGATGATGCGCACCCTCGAGGCCGGCGTCTGCGCCGCCGCCGCCTGCTTGCGCCACGCGTCGTGCTCGGAGGGAATCGACGCGCTGGAGGCGTGCCTCGCACGCGGGAGAATTACGGGCTTTGTCGGCGCCGTGATGTAGCCGGCCGGCGCCCCTTGGCGGGAGCGTGTTGCCGCTTGCGCCGGGCCGCCCCGCCACGTAGCAAATTGCCGTGCGTCTCCACCCCGTTCCCCTCGCGCTGCTCGCCGCAGCGTTGCCCCTCACCCTCGTCGCGGCCGACGACTATCCGCTCGGCGCCGACTCGAATCCGCAGGACGTGCCGCACGGCGAAGTGCGCACCGCTGTGTTCACGGCGAGTAAGGTCTTCCCCGGCACCACGCGCGATTACTTCGTCTATGTGCCGAAACAGTATCGCGCCGACCAGCCTGCGTGCCTCATGGTGTTTTTCGATGGCGCGGGCATGATGAACGCCACAGGCGCGTATCGCGTGCCCGTCGTGTTCGACAACCTGATCGCGAAAAAAGAAATCCCGGTGACCATCGTGGTTGCGGTTAATCCCGGCACAGTCGCCGCCTCGGGCGCGCCCGGTGCCAAGGCCCGCAGCCAGCGCAGCTACGAATACGATTCGCTCGGCGACGCCAACGCCCGCTTTCTCCTCGACGAGCTGCTGCCCGAGGCGCTCAAGGGCCTCAACGTCACCGCCGATCCGGCCGGGCGCGCCGTGTGCGGCAACAGCTCCGGCGGCATCGCGGCGTTCACGATCGCGTGGGAGCGGCCCGAGTCGTTTCGGAAAGTGATCAGCCACATCGGTAGCTTCACCAATATCCAAGGTGGCTATGCCTACCCCGGCATCATCCGGAAGACGAAACCGGCGAAACCGCTCCGGGTATTTTTGCAGGACGGCAGCGGCGATCTCGACAACCTCCACGGCAATTGGCCGCTCTCGAGCCAAGGCATGGCGGCCGCGCTGAAGTTCGCGGGCTACGACTACAAATTCGTCTTCGGCACCGAGGGGCACAACGGCAAGCAGGGCGGCGC
>JBDSGI010000069.1:0-2931 GCA_039919035.1 Opitutaceae bacterium | reverse complement strand
CTCGCATGACCGGCAGCACGAGCCACCTCCCCCGCTCGGCACTCTCTGTTGGCTGCGCGGGCGCGCGGTGGCGAATCCTTGTGCTGCTGTGTGGTCTGAGCGGCTTTGGCGCGGCGATGGCGCGCGCTGCCGACCCGGCTGAAGTGCGGCAGCGCGGCCTGCTGGCCGGGAACTACGCGGCCGTCATCAAGCAGGCCAAGGCGGAGCTGGTCGACTCTCCGGCGAACAGCGAGTGGGCGATGCTGCTCGTGCAGGCGCTGCTTGCGACCGGTCGCTACGCCGACGCCGACAAGGCGATGCAGGACGCTCTTCTCCGCGATCCGCGGAGCCTTCGACTGCGCTGGCTGGCGCGTGACGTGGCGTTTGCCAACGGCCGGCCCGAAGAGGCCGTCAAGCGAGTGGACGAAATCCGACTATCGGTGCGTGACACGCGATTGGATTATCGCCCGCCGGCGGAAATCGTTGTTTACGGCCGCACCGCATTGCTGCTGGGGGCGGACCCCAAGGAGGTTATCGAAAAGCTTTTTCTCGCGGCGCAGAAGGCCGATCCGAAGTTGCGAGACACTTATCTGGCGCGGGGCGAATTGGCGCTGGAGAAGCATGATTTTCCGTTGGCAGCGAAGGCGTTTGAAGAAGGCCTGAAACAGCTTCCCACCGATCCTGATTTGTTGAACGGGCGGGGGCGCGCCTACGTCGGTGGCGATCGCGGGACGGCGATTGAGTCTTTTCAAGCGGCGCTGAAGCAAAACCCGAAGCACGTGCCGACGCTGATCCAGCTCGCGACGCTCCGGATCGACGGTGAGGCCTACGACGAAGCGGCCTCGCTGCTCGACGCCGTGATCGAGGTGAACCCAGTTCATCCCGAGGCGTGGGCGTATCGGGCCGTGATCGCGCATCTGAAGAACGACTTGATGGAGGAGACCGTGGCGCGCGAGCGGGCGCTCAGCTCGTGGCGCCAGAATCCGCGGGTTGATTTCCTGATTGGGGAGAAGCTTTCCGCGAAATACCGCTTCGCGGAAGGCGCCGCCTACCAGCGCCGGGCCCGCGAATACGATCCCAATTACTTGCCGGCCATGGCCCAGCTCGCGAACGACCTGCTTCGGCTCGGCGACGAGGCTGAAGGCTGGGCGCTGGCCAAGAACGTCTACGACCGGGACGAATATGATGTGGAGGCCTTCAACCTCGTGACCCTGCGCGAAACGATGAACAAATATGCCGCGCTCTCGAACGAGGACTTCGTGATCCGCATGGCGGCGCCCGAGGTGGCAGTTTACGGGCCGCGGGTGCTCGCGCTGCTGCGCCGCGCGAAACAAACCCTCACCACGAAATACGGCGTCGAACTCGCGAAGCCCACCTATATCGAGATTTTCGCCGACCAGCGGGATTTTGCCGTGCGGACGTTTGGGCTGCCCGACGTGGCGGGGTTTTTGGGCGTGTGTTTCGGCCGCGTCGTGACCGCCAACAGCCCCGCGACCAACGGCTCGCCGACGAATTGGGAGGCGGTGCTATGGCACGAGTTTTGCCACGTCGTCACGCTGCAGATGACGAAAAACAAGATGCCGCGCTGGTTGAGCGAGGGGATTTCCGTCCACGAGGAACGACTGGCCGACCCGGCTTGGGGCATGCGCATTGACGCCAAATATCGCGAGATGATCCTCGGCGAGGATCTGGTTCCGGTCGGCAAGTTGAGTGCGGCGTTTCTTTCGCCGAAGTCGCAGCGCCATCTTCAGTTTGCCTACTTGGAGTCGTCGCTCGTGGTGGACTTCATCGTCGAACGTTTTGGCGTGGAAGCGCTGCGGGGCGTGCTGGTGGATTTGCGCGACGGCACCGACATCAATACCTCGCTCGCGAAGCGCACCGTGCCGCTCGAAACGCTGGAGGAGGACTTCGCCGCCTACGCCCGGAAGCGGGCCAAGGAAGTCGGCCCCAAGCTGGATTGGGAGCGGGTCCCGCCCGAGCTGCTGGCGCCCGACAAAGCGATTGAGCTGGCAGAGTGGGAGGCGGATCACCGGGACAATTACTGGATCCTTCGCCTCAAGGCCCAGCGTTTGATCGAACAGCAGAAATGGGAGGAAGCGAAGCTGCCGATGCAGCGTCTAGTGGAGCTTTACCCACAGCAAAAGGGCGGGGACGCGGTTTATCGCCAGCTCGCCTCGGCCTTGCGGGCGCTCAACGAACCCGCCGCCGAGCGTGAGGTGCTGGCCAAATGGTGCGACGTCGATGACGAGGCGGTCGAGGGCTACCTGCGACTGATTGAACTGGCGGCGGCGGATAAGGACTGGCCCGTCGTCGTGCGAAACTCCGAGCGCTATCTGGCCGTCAACCCGCTCGTGCCCGCGCCCTACCGCTATCTTGCCCAAGCCGCGGCCGCCGCCGGCGATGATTCGGCCGCGATCGTGGCGTGGCGCACGTTGATCCAGATGGATGTGCCGGAACGCGCCGACGGTCATTTTCAACTGGCGCGGCTGCTCCACAAGCGCGGCGACAACGCCGAAGCTCGTCAGGAAGCCCTCCTCGCCCTGGAGGAAACCCCGCGCTACCGCGCCGCCCTGCAACTGCTGCTCGACCTCAAGCGCGCGACTGATTCCCCCCGCATCCCCTCCGGTGAAGGCGCGCCGCGCCCCAATCAATGAAACGGCGCGTGCTCATTTTCCTCGCGGGTTTCCTGCTGCTGTCCGGGCTCGTGCTGGCGCAGCGGCGCTTTGGCGGCGGGCGCGGCGGCTTCAGTCGCGGCGAGGGCGGCTCATCGCGTGATGGCATGTCAACGGCGCGCGAGATGGGCTCCAACAGCACGGGCACGCCGGTGTGGGAGAATCCGCGCGGACATACCAAGGATGTGTTCACCTTTGCGCGCATCCGTTACTCCAGCGGCGGGGGCGACGGCTATTTTGGCCGCGGTGGCGGCTGGCTCACTGATGCTCCTGACAGTGA
>JBDSGI010000068.1:0-2731 GCA_039919035.1 Opitutaceae bacterium | reverse complement strand
TCGTGCGCGATTGGGTGGACCGCGAAACTGGATTCGAACAGGAGGTCGGCGGCCTTTTCCCGACGGGTCGTGGTGTGGAGAACAAGGAAACTGTGATCGTCGGGCTCGATCACGCCGTCCACGCCTTCCTCGGTTTGTTCGCAGGAAAAAACACGGGAAAAATGGTGGTGAAGCTCGCCTCGGCGGTGTTGCCGCCGGTCTGGTGAACGCAGCCGTCGGCCGACGAAACCCGGTGGGCCGATGAAGGGGCAAGCCTCGTGGATGTAATATTTCATGTCGGACCACACCGAACGGGTTTTTGCGGGTCGTTGTAGGTGGGCCTCTCGGCCCGAGACGAAATCCGCATGCAGAAAATCCGAATACTTTGGCAAGCGTGGAAGACCAAGCATGCGCATTCGCGACCACACGTGAGCGAGGCTCCGCTGCGCGCAGAGTTGTTCAGCTTCGAGCAATTGGCCCGCCATGCGCGGACGTTGGCGACGGAGCACCCGGTCGTCATCCAACACCGGGCGAACCGCTTGCTGGAGCGGTTGGACGCCAACGAGCAGAGCCTCCGCGGCTTCAATCGCTCGACGCTCGCCGTGAATCCCGCCCGCCGCGTCACGCCCGCCGCCGAGTGGCTGCTCGATAATTTTTATCTCATCGAAGAACAGATCCAGATGGCGCGGCGCCACCTGCCCCGGGACTACAGTCGGGAGCTGCCCCATCTCCAGCACGGACCGTCCGCCGAACTGCCGCGAGTTTACGATCTCATGCTCGAGTTGATCGCGCACGTGGATGCGCAGCTTGATGCGAAGACACTCCGGGCCTTTGTCGCCGCCTATCAAGAGGTGCGTCCCTTGCGGCTGGGCGAGCTATGGGCCATTCCCATCATGCTGCGGCTCGGTTTGATCGAGAATCTGCAGCGCATCACGTCCCGCCTCATTCTTGCGCGAGCGGACCGGGATTTGGCGGACCATTGGGTGGACCGCCTGCAAACCGTGGCGGAAGAGAATCCCTCCCGCCTCGTGGTGGTGGTCGCGGAAATGGCGAAATCTGACCTGCCCTCGTCCAGTTCCTTCGTGGCGGAGTTCTGTCAGCGACTGTCGCGCCACAGCCCGGTGCTGCAGTTCGCGCGCAGCTGGCTGGAGCAGCGGCTCGGTGAGCAGGGGCTGTCGGTCGAGCAACTCCTGCATCTCGAGACCCAGACTCAGGCGGCCGACCAGGTTTCCGTCAGCCACAGCATTGCCAGCCTGCGTTTCCTGAGCGCAATGGATTGGAAGGATTTCGTGGAGAGCCTAAGCTTGGTTGAGGCGACGCTGCGCTCCGATCCGGGTGGCGTTTATCCCGGGATGGATTTTGCGACCCGCGACCGGTATCGCCATGCGGTCGAGTTTTTCGCGCGACACAGCGAGGCCACGGAGACGGACGTGGCGCAGCGCGCTATCCAGCTCGCCGCCGACTGCGCCGAAAAAAAAGGACGCGAGGATCGGACCGCCCACGTGGGCTACTTCCTGATTGACCGGGGCCGACCGGAATTGGGGCGGGGGGTGCGGGTGCGGTGGCCGTGGCGGTCGATGGTCGAGCGCACCGTCCACCGTTTTCCACTGGCTTTTTATGTCGGCGGAATCGGGGTGCTCACGCTCCTCGTCGCCGGCGGGTTTTTGACGGGGGCCGGGACGCACGGGGCGCCGGGATGGAAGGTCATCTTCATTTTCGTGGTTTTTCTAGTTTGTGCCAGCCAGCTGGCCGTGGCGCTGATGAACTGGCTGGCCACGCTGCTGGTGAAGCCGAGTCTGCTTCCGCGGCTGGACTATGCCACCGGAATTCCGGCGGATCACCGCACGATGGTGGTCGTGCCGACGATGCTCACGAGTCCGACAGGAATCGATCATCTCATCGAGATGATTGAGATTCATTATCTCGCGAACCGCGATCCGCACCTGCATTTCGCCCTGCTGACGGATTTTCGCGACGCTCCGGCGGAGACATTGCCCGGCGACGACGCTTTGCTGCAACGGGCGGGGGCCGGCGTCGCCCTGCTCAATCAGAAATATCCGGCCGGCGGTCCGGGCCGGTTTCTTCTCCTGCACCGTCCCCGCCGTTGGAACGCGGGCGAAGGCCGGTGGATGGGTTACGAGCGCAAGCGGGGCAAGCTCGCGGAATTCAATGCGCTGCTCCGGGGCGGCGCGCGCGAATGCTTTTCCGAGATCGTCGGCGATCCGGCCATCCTGCCGGGGATCAGGTATGTCATCACGCTGGACACAGACACGCAGCTGCCGCGTGACGCCGCGCGGCAGCTCGTCGGCACGATGGCGCACCGGTTGAACCGCCCGGAGTTTGCCGGCGCCCCGGGGATCGTCACCGCCGGCTACGGCATCCTGCAGCCGCGCGTCGGCGTGAGCCTGCCCGGCGCCCGGCGCTCGTGGTTCGTCCGGCTTTTTTCCGGCGAGGTGGGGATCGATCCCTACACGCGCGCTGTTTCCGACGTCTACCAGGATCTTTTCCAGGAAGGTTCCTTCATCGGCAAGGGTATCTACGAGGTGGACGCCTTTGCGCGCGCGATGGCCGGACGCTTCCCGGAAAATACCGTGCTCAGTCACGATTTGCTGGAGGCGTGTCACGCGCGCTCGGCGCTCGTGAGCGATGTGGAATTTTACGAGGAGTATCCCTCCCGCTACAAGGTGGACGTGGACCGGCGGCACCGCTGGATTCGGGGCGATTGGCAGATCTCGCCTTGGCTTCTGCCGCG
>JBDSGI010000067.1:0-7022 GCA_039919035.1 Opitutaceae bacterium | reverse complement strand
TCAAGCAGGGCCGCCGTCAGCCCGCCGTAAAGGTCACCCTGCTCTAACGCTTGCACGAGGGAGGCGATTCGCTGGGGCTCCGTCATCGTCTCCGGCGCATGGGAATGCACCGCCATTCGCACCTGCGTGTCACCGGACCTGGCGGCCGCTTTGAGCGCTTCTTTCGCGCGCGGTGAGTCGAGCGCGGCCAGCGCCTCGACATCGCGCCAGTCGCTGGTTCGCCGTGGAATCAGCAAATCCTCGATCGCCTTCAACTCGTCCGGACTCGCCTGCTTGATCAGATCTAAATCGTAGCCGATTCCGTCGTGCCATTTCTCGTAGTCGATCGCCATGCTGGCCTTGAAGCGCGCGGCGACGGACTGCGGATCGGTTTTCAATTTGTCCCAAATGGCGCCTTCGCCGGGAGTCGCGTCGCTATAGGTGGAGCGGCCCGTCGTCCCGCTCGTTGGCCGCTCCCGCGCATTGTCTGCCGCTGCGTAACTGGCATCGAGCTTCGCCCGGATCGCATCCATGTCTGGCGGTGGCTCCAGCGGACGCGCCGGCTCCAGGACGAAGAAGTGACGCTTCGCATCGGTAAATTCGCCGGAGTAGCTGCCGCTGTTGCGGTCGTAGAAATCCAAAGCGGGCGCCTTCACGCGCGGTCGCGACGACACGGGCCGGGCCAGCTTGATGTAGGCCCCGCACGGCGCGGCAGGGAAACCGTGGGAGAACTCGGCGATGGTGTTGCCGGCCGCGAGTTCAGCCGTCACCAGCTCGCGCAGGACGGCGGGAAACTGGGCGAATTCTTTCTCGTGCTCTTTGGGGATGCTCACGGCTTTTTCTCGGTGGCGGATTTGTTGAGCTCGTAGAGAATGACACGGGCGTTGACTTCAATGTCGCTCATCGCCGTGCCGCGAGCCCGCACAAGCGCGAGGTCGTAAATCTCCTGCACCGGCGGCCGGCCGTCGACACCGAGATGTTGCTGCACGACCCACCACGCCTGCTTCCAGTCGTTGAAGCGGCCGCGCAGAACGAGCAGCACGTCGTGGAATTTTGGATCGTCGTCCTTCATTTCGTTGAAGCGGCGGATGCCCGCCGCGATGTCACGACCTTCGGCGAGGATGGCTTCGGTGACTTCTGGCGCGGGTGTCATCAAATAGGCCGAAATATTCAAGGCGCGTTCGCGCACGGTTTCGTCGGGAGAACGAATGAGCTTGGCCAATTCCGACTGCCGTTTGGCGACAACATCCGCCACAGCATTTTGGCGGGCCATGGGCGCCTCGTTCGTCATGAAGGCCAGCCATTCCTCCAGCGGCGCGTCGGGCTTGAGCGCCGCAAATTTCTCCGCTTCGAGCGCGGCGGGATCGGGCGCCGGAGCTTCCCGCTCGATCCTTAGCACGCGGTAGCGGGCTTTGAACTTCGCCTCGGGCGCGGGTTCCGGCTTCCCCGCATCCCAGCCCGAGTCGACCCATTTGCTCCATTCCAAGTCACTCGGCTTTGGATTTGAGCGCAGGAACAGGCCGAAGATCAGGTTGTTTTCCTCGTTGAAACGCACGGAAATAAATTTTCGAGAGGAGCGGGTCGTCAATGGCACGGTCGACGGGACCACCCATTGGCCATCGAGCAGCTGGGCGGCTTCGAGCTGGAGTTTGGCGCTCGGCAATCGCCGGGAGCCCGGGAGATACACTTCCGCCGTGGCACCATATTGGTCCAAGACCGCGGGGATCACGAAACCCTTCGGACAGCGCACCTCGATGGCGAGTTCGAGTGGGCAGCCGTCCATCTCGGGTGCGAGGTCGGCTGCCAGTCTGGACACACCGAGCGCCACGACGGCGATGGCGACGACGGCGCCGCTGCCGTAACCGAGTCCCTTGAGAAATCCGGGTTCTGCTCCCGCCGCGACGAAGCGGGCGGCGACCAAGCCGACGATCGCTCCAGCGATTCCGCCCAGGAGCGCCATGCCGATTACCGCGTAGCCGGATTTACCCTCGAAACTGGACACACGATACCAGTCCACGCAGGCATTCATGATCAGCCCGCCGCACAGTAAGCCGAGCGCGCCCGTGAGGCCGGCGATGAAGATGGACTGAAGCCAAGTCATTTTTTGAGGAGGGGGAGTTTATTCCGTGAGCCAGCGCAGCCATACCGGGCCTTGCCAGACGGTGGGTCGCCAATTCCAGCCGGCGCGAGTCACGGCGTCGATGAGCGGAGACTTCATCTCGGCGAGGTTGAATTTGTAGGCGTAGGAGAGTTCCGGCTTGAAGCGGCCCTGGTCGTCGAGCTGAAGGCCGAAAACGCGGCGCTGCTCCGTTTGGAAAAACATGATGCCCATGGCGGCCTGCCACTGGAGGCGCGCGCTGTCGGCGCCGGCGGACCAATCGTAGCCGGCCGTGTAGTCGGTCGCGCGCACGGTGTGGGCCGATTCGTCGAGCACCAGCCCGATGCGGAAGGTGCGGCGTAAACCGTGGGCGCGGGCGTGGTCCACCCACTTCGCGTCGGCGTAGCGCCATGTGGCGAAGAATTCGTTCGGCCGCTCGCCGCGTTCGAGGCGGAAAGGGACATCGAGGGCATTTACAGCTACGAGGCGGGACGAGAGCTCCGTCGCGGAGACAACGGTGGCCCCGGCCACCGCCGTCGAACTGCTCGCCCAGGCGGAGCCTTTGAAAAACCAGAGAGAGTAGAGCCCCACGAGCAACAGGAGGCCGGCCACCTTGACGCCCGTCGGCTGAAAGAGGGCGCCGAGCGGTTGCAACGTGGCGAACAGCGGCTCGCACGTCGGAGACTTGAGTTCGGAAGCACTCGTGAGCGCGGTGCTGGCAGCTCGGCGGGCCGCGCAGGCTTCCTTCGTCAACGCGGTCCAAAAGAAAAGATGCCGGCCCCGGTGCAAAATCTCGATGTAGTCGGAGTTTTGCGCGCGCTTGCCGCGCCAGCCGGTTTCCGCGTCGCCCCTCGTGCTCGTGAGCCGAAAGGTCTGCCAGAGGAAAGTGGCCGCGCGGCCGGCGGCGGCGGTCGTGGGGAACTGGGCGACGAGCACGGTCTCCCCGGTGCCGACGATGCCGAGTTCCGCGTGCTCCGCTTCGGCGAAGAATTCCGGGAAGACCGCCTTGGCGTCGCGGACGTAGTCGGAGGAGACTTCAGCACCGAAGAGTTTGGCGCGGTCGACAAACTGGCCGTTGCGCACGGCCAGAGTAAACGTGCTCTCGGGTGTGGCGCCGGGCTGGCGCGCGCGAACGAGCTCGCCGATGAACAGCACGAGCGCGATCGGCAGCATGAGGACCGCCATGAAGACCATCGGCCGCAGGGACGCGCCCCCGCCGCGCACGATCAACGTGACGAGAATGAGCACCAGCAGCATGCCCACACCAAGCGCGGCGGTGACGATGATCCCGGGATTGGCCCGCAGGACTTGGGTGAGGGAATTCATGACTTGCGCAAGTCGGACAGTTTACCGCTTGGGCGCGTCAACCTTTTCCCGGAAGTCGGCAATGACCGGGGCGAAATCAATATCCGTGGCGGCAAATTTCTCGGAGAGGACGCGGAACATCCCGGTGCCCCAACCACGCAATCGCTGGAGATTTTCTTTGGTCGTGTAGTTAGCTGCGGGAGCGTGGCCCACCCAACGGTGCATGGCCGTGAGCGCGGGGCCGGCGAGGCGGGTTTGCTCGGCGGGAGACAGCGTGGCGCTGTAGAGAAACTCCACCGCCGGTTCGATGGGGCCGGTTTTCAATGCGGTGGAGAGCTGTTCCACAAAGTTGGGATTCGAGCGTAGGCGGGCGGTGGCGGCCTCCCGCACTTCGCGGCTCTCATATTGGTTGGCCCGCCCGATGAGGTCGCCGAAATCGGTCTGCGGATCGAGCGTGGCGATCTTGGCGAGAATTTCCTGAGACGATGGCCCAGGGTGGCGGAGTCGGTGGGCGATGCCCGCCATCGTGCCGACACCCGTGTGGACGAGCCAATAGCCGCCAAAGCCGACGCCGGCGACGAGGCTCAGCCCGGCAAAAATACTCCACGGCAAACGAATCACCTGCGGCGAAAATCCGAGCGTGAGCCTGGGATTAACGCTCAAGACAACCACCAGCATGGTGGCGAAGTGAACGAGGTAAAGCGGCGGGGAATAGATCGCGCTCGGCGTGATGCCCGGCCGGATATACAGGCCGATGAGCACGAACGAAACGGCCGCCAGCGCTAGCGTCGCGGCCACGGTGAGTGTGTAAAGCGCGGGTCGGCCAAGTCGCAGCCAATCGAATCCGCCGCTGGCGGTCGCGCACAGCAAAGCGACCATCAACCCCAGCCACAGTGGAATTAAGATAGTCAGGGCGGGCGTGACCCATTCGCTGTTGCTGAGGTGCTTCCGCGCGTAGTCCGACAGCAGATGTTGCAGCGGCAGCAGGAAAATGAGGGCGGCGAGGGCAACGCAGATGTTGCCGGTGGTTTGTGGGAAGGCGGATGAGCTCACAGATTGAATGCGTTTATCGCAGGGGGATCATTTGAGCAGCGCGACGATGGCGACCACGGCCATGATCACCGTGGGGAGAACCGCGGCGCCGGCCGCCCAGTTGTGCTGACCCGCGCGCATCAGGAAAATGCCAACCACAACGCCCGCGCCGCCGAGCATGCCAAAGCCGGCCATCCAAAGCTGGAGGGCGCGGATGCCGGCGGGAGAAGAATTCGCGCCCATGGCGGCGCACATGACCACCATCGTGAGCGTGACGACGACGGTGCAGACCATCGCAAGAATGGGCAAAAATGATTTCATGGGCGTGGTGCGGGAAAAAAGCAGTGAGCAGGAAGCGGGTGCGAGCTAGCCGCTGGTTTCGGTGGGGTCGTAGCCGAACTCGCGCACGAGCGCGGCGTGAAACTGGTCGCGTTCCTCCGAGAGGGCCGCGCCCTCGCCACCGCTGGTGGCCCAACTCGCGTAAGTTCCCATCCAATCCACGGCCCGCTTGAAGGCGGCGATGGCGCGGGGTTGGTTGCCGGCTCGTTGAAACATCCGCATCCGCTGCGCATACATCTCGGCGATCGAGCCCGCCGCGCCGATATGCGGAAACGCCTTCCGCATCGCTTCCTCGACGTCGTTAAGTTGATCCGGCCCGTCGGGGCTCTCTGCCGCGCGCGACCAATCCCAGCCTCGGCGTGGGGCGGCATCGTTTTCCGGCGGGGGCATAAACATCTTCCGCTCGGACTTCGGGCGGAAGGGCACGATGACGCGTGGCGTGCAGACGTCTTCGCCTAATTCAAAAAAGTCGCGCATGTGACCGTTGCGCGGGCCGGTCATTGCCTTGCCCGAAAACGTCAGTGCGACTATCCCGGACGCGCGTTCGATCTCGAGGTGAATTTCCCGCCGGATTTGATCGAAGGAAAGTCTGCGGAGAACTCCACTCTCACCGGCACGCAGCGTGATGCCTGCGGCGTCGGTGAAGTCGCGGAGAACGGTGACGCGGTGGTCGACGCGGAGATGGTCAATGGTCGCGCTCATTTGGCGACGTCGGGTGCGGTGAAGCTGGCCATGATGTCGCCCGCGAGATCGAGGCCGCGCTTGGAGTCGGCCTCCTGGGCCGTCGCCCGCGCGACGAGCAGCAACCCCTCGCGGCCGAGATCACGCACGAAGAAACATTGATCGAGCGTCTCGCCGTCAATCGTCGCGCCGCGGACGCCGGCCGCGGCGATGCCGTCGATCTCAAATGCGGCAACCGGGAGGTCGGGCTGAGTGGCGAGGTATTGATCGAGGCAGGAGCGGGCGAAGTCCTTCGCTGAGGCACCTTCGTGCAGCCGTTGGCTGAGGCTGATCTGGATTTTGCCACCGGCGTCGAACACGAGCGTGCGTTTGCCGTCGTCGATCACATGCCAGCCAAGCGGCACGCGGAAGATGCCTTGCACTGCACACGCGGCGACCCGCGCGGATTTTTCCGCGAGATCGACGGACGCGACCCGGGGCACGAGGCCGGCGCCGCTGTTGCGCAGCCGGGCATTCATTGGGGTTTCTTCGTCGAGTGAGGAGGCGTCGTCGGCCAGCGCGATGGCCGCTACTTCTGCCGAAGTCATGAGGGCGGTCGGTTCCTTTTTTGCCGCAGGCTTGGGCGCGGATTTTTTTGCAGGCTGCACGGCATGTTGGTCGACGGGTTCTGCCGGGGACTCGGGCGGAGGTGGCGGGCATCCGGGAAACAGCGAGATTTGCGTGCCGCGCGCCTCGCGGAGTTCGAGCGAGGCGAGCATCGGCGCCATCTTATCGAGGGCGGCGGACCAAAAGGCATCCGGCGCCATGGCCGACATCTGAAACAGTCGCCCGCCGTCCTCAAGCAGCACGAAGCGCATTTTCATCGTCGAACCATCGTCGGCCTGCTGGGTCGCGTCGCAGGTGACGGCGGGGAGGCGGCCGATGCGCGTCTCCGTGGCGGTCGAGTGGGGGTAACTTTCCTGCGTGCAGATGTAGTCTAACCACTGAGAAACGGTGCCGTCGCCGAAGGCCGGCCGCGCCGCGACGGTGAAAACCATTGGGCCATACGGCGACATCGCCACGGCGAGCGGCATGAATTGCGCGCTGTTCGCGAAATCCGGCGTCTCGGCCGGCAGGTCGGCGATGGTGAATTCTGCTGGTTTTAGAAACCGACAGGTGAGTCCGGCGTGGGCAGGGGGCGCGACCACGTGGTAATCGTGATCGCTCCGAATCGGAACAGACATGGGTGGGGCGTGGGGGAGGGGAGAAGAAAGGGACCGTAGCCGAACGTAGTCGGCGCTCGCTTAGGCCGGCCAGCCGAACTTCACCGATTTTGCGGCGTCGGCGGAGCCGTCTGCCTTGCGGAGCTGGACGAACATCTCGATCTCGGCCGGCAGGCCGTTGGCGACGTGGACGCGGAATTGGATGTTGCGGGCGTCGCCGGCGCTCGGGTCGAAACTGTAGCCCCATTGGAACCAGGGCTTGCCTTGCGCGCCGGTGGAGCGGGCACTGCTTTTCATCATGGCGGGTTCGAAGACTGCGCCGGCGGTCTGCGAGGATTTGATGCGCACGCGCCAGTCGCCGGAGCTGTCGGTTTCCTTGTAGGCGA
>JBDSGI010000066.1:0-4916 GCA_039919035.1 Opitutaceae bacterium | reverse complement strand
ACGAAGCGGTGGACGTGTCACCGCTGATCGCATTGCCCGGCGGACGGCATAGTCTGGGCATCGGTCGTCACTGGCATTTCTTCGCGGTGACCTTCTGGGTGCTCAATGGGTTCGCGTATGTCTTCCTCTTTTTTGTCACGGGAAACTGGAGTCGTCTGATTCCGACATCGTGGGACATTTTTCCGGCCGCGTGGCATGTGTTGGCATCTTACGCGACGCTCCATTTTCCCGCGGCCAGTGCGTTTCATCCTTACAATCCGCTCCAACAACTTGCCTATGCCGGTGTCGTGTTTGTCCTCGCGCCGATTTCCATTCTCACTGGCCCGGCCATGTCGCCGGCGTTCACCGCGCGGTTTCCGTGGTATCTGCGACTCTTCGGAAATCGCCAGAACGCACGCAGCCTCCATTTTCTGGCGCTGGTGGGCTACTTGATTTTCATTCCGATCCACATCGGGCTGGTCGTCATCGAAAATTTTCCGCAGAAGATGGATCAGATCGTTCTCGGCTTGCAGGACGGACACGAAGTCTTGGCGGTTTCTCTTGGCCTGGCTGCCATTGCCTTGGTGGTTGTTATCCATGTGATGCTGACAGTGTGGTCGCAGCGGCGCCCGCGAATGGTGCAAAACTTTTGCGGCCGGCTCACGGAATGGTTGACCCGCCTCTTGCTTCACCGCCTGACCACCCGGCAGGAATACAATCAGGCCGACATTTCCCCCTACTTTTGGGTCAACGGAAAACCTCCGACCAACCAAGAGTGGGTCTCCCTGTCGAACGACAATTTTTCAAACTGGAAGCTGGAAGTGAAAGGCCTGGTGGAACACCCGCTGCTTCTTTCTTTGGCGGAGCTTCGCGCCTTGCCGCAAAAGCGGCAGATCACCCAGCACTGTTGCATCCAAGGTTGGTCTGCTTTTGCCGAATGGAGTGGCGTGCCCCTGGTGGAAATCATGAAGCGATGCAAAGCGCTTCCAAACGCGCATTATCTCATCTTCCGTTCGCATCAGGTGGATGAGCAAGGGCGCGAGTATTACGACTCGCTGGATATTCACGAAGCGACCCACCTCCAGACCATTTTGGCCTACGAAATGAACGGGGCCGCACTCCCGCTAACTCATGGCGCACCGTTGCGTCTGCGAGTTGAAACCAAGCTCGGCTTCAAAATGGTCAAGTGGCTCAAATCAATCGAACTGGTCGAGGATTACCGCAAGGTTGGAGAAGGACAAGGCGGCTATCGTGAAGACTTTCAGTATTTCGGAACGGGAGCTGAAATCTAACTGTATGAAGTCAATCCTGACGGTCAACGGCGGCTCATCGAGCATCAAATTCGCGCTGTTCGAGGTCGGCACGACTTTGGAGCGGATCTTCGCCGGCAAGCTCGAGGGCGTCGGCCAGCCGCAAGGGCATATGACGGTGAAAGGCTCAGGCGAAGACGACAACTTCTCCCGACCGCTGGTGGCGTCCGATCACACGGCGGCGGTCGGCGCATTGATGGATTGGTTACAGCCGCGAATCGACCACGGCAAGTTGGCCGCCATCGGGCACCGGGTGGTGCATGGCGGACCGAAGTATTGGGAGCCGACGCGCATCACGCCGAAACTCGTGGCGGAACTACGCCGGATCATCCCCTTCGATCCGGAACACTTGCCGGGGGAGATCTTGCTGACCGAGGCGTTTCATCGCCGATTCCCGACGCTGCCCCAGATTGCCTGTTTCGACACCGCGTTTCATCACAACCTGCCGCGCGTGGCGCAGCTCCTGCCGATCCCTCGTCGCTATGAAGCGCAGGGTGTGCGGCGCTATGGGTTTCATGGATTGTCCTTCGCTTACTTGCTTCAAGAATTGGAGCAGGTGGCGGGGAAACGGGCCGCCAAAGGGCGCGTGATCTTCGCGCACTTGGGCAACGGCGCGAGCCTAGCGGCGGTCCGCGGCGGGCGCTGCCTCGATACTTCCATGGCACTGACGCCGGCCGCCGGGCTGGTGATGGGCACCCGCTCGGGCGATGTAGATCCCGGACTCGTTTCGTTTCTCGCCCGCCGCGAGCAAATGACCCCGGCGCAATTCGACCGGATGATGAATCATCAGTCGGGACTTCTCGGCGTCTCGGAGACCAGCTCCGACATGCGCGACCTGCTGACCCGAGAAACCTCGGACGTGCGCGCGGCGGAAGCAGTGGCGCTGTTTTGCCAGCAGGCGAAAAAGTGGATCGGCGCCTACGCCGCCGTGCTGGGTGGGCTCGACACCCTGGTTTTTGCCGGCGGCATTGGCGAAAACGCACCGCAAGTTCGATCCCGCATCTGCGCCGGACTCGGTTTTCTCGGCATCACCCTCGACGCGCGACGCAATACGAAGAATGCCCCGCTGATTTCCGCGGGCACCGCGCGTGTGACCGTTCGTGTCATTCGAACCAATGAAGAACTCATGATTGCCCGGTCCGTCACGCGCGTCCTGAAACTCGCCCAGGGGCGGAGAAAACATTCATGAAACCGACTTCTCCTGCTCCCAAAGCCCGGTGGTAGAGGCGTGCTGGAATCGATGGGCACCGCAGGGCCTCCGGCGAGGCTGCTATCTGTCGGATCCGAAAATCCGACCCGGGCCTTGCGATATCCTGATTCCTTTGAAAGCGAGAAAGTCACAGTCTGTTCAGGATATATATAAACTCGAGGAGTGCGTATGGGGTAATGCCCTAATTCTCATGGCCACCGGAACGCTCCACTAACGCATTTTCGCGTTCGCCGCGCCCTCGGAGGCACCCGTGCCACGCTTTGACGCCGGCGGAATATCTCGGTGGCTCTCCTAGCCTGTTCCCACGAGTTCCTGCGGTGGAACCCCTGCCGCCCCGCGGTGCGCGTCGCAACGAGGCACGATCCGAGCACGATTCCTGCGATTCCAGGGTTTGCTTTCATGGCTTTTAGGGGGCGACTTACGCCATCTTGGCGACCGATTCTCCGCTGATTCAGCCGCATTATTTGCCGCAGGGCGGCCAGCTACAGCGCGACGAGAATTCGCCGTAGCTGCGTCGGCGGCAACGGCAATCGTGACTGAAACGCACGTAGCAAGCGCTGCTCTCGATTGGCGATGATTATTTGAACGCCCCGCAATCGGCGGCCTTCGTGCGGCCGCTGTTCCATGTATTCTGCCAGGCGACGTGCGAGGATCGCCAAATCGTGAATATCCCCCATCGCACCTTGCATGCGATGAAGCTTCTTCGTCCAAGCCACGGTTACACCCGGGACAACGCCACGCAGCGCCTCGGCTCGATAGCGCAGTCGTTTCAACGCCAACCGCGCGCGATGGAGCTGCTCGCCACTCTGATGCGCCAGCAAGCTCAGCTTCCGCGCATCAACGAAGGCCGCGCGCAGCACGTGGACAACCGTAAGACCTGCCTGCCGGCCCTCCGAAGGCACCCGCACAACAGCCGCCAACGATCGCGCGTGTTTGGAGAGCTTCTTCTTTCGGCGCCCTAGTTTCCTTTCGATATCGGCGCGGTGGCAGTCGATCCATTTACGCGAACGCCGACGAAAGGCCCTGAGTTCAGGATGCTCTGGGAACATCGCCTCAACCTGATCAAGCTGCACCCGTGCATCCCGGAGCTTTGTCGTATCGTGCATGCAGCGCTCGAGCGATCGACAAATCTTGTCGGTCGGCGCTCCACAAACCTCACCCGCCAACGCGACCAACGCGAGTTGACGTCGTGTCTCTATGCGGAGGTCGTGGATGGATCGCTTGGACGCCTTATGCATGCACCGCCGCCGCAGATCTTCGTGGCGGCGCGAACTGCCCCGCAGAGCATCGGCGAGGAATGCGGGCCAGGCTATCGATTGCATCGCTCGCGCTCTGCTCGATTCATCGCGCTTCATGCCATCAGTTGGGATCACCTTCATTGCGCTACGCATCGACTGCCTCGCTCACCGTCAGGTTGTGGGGCTTGGGCAAGGCTTTGCACGTCGACTCAGACCCAGCCGCCAAAGCGGCGGTTACGAGTTTCGGTGCGTCTACCAGGATTTGCTGGAGATGATCGTGGTCGACCCATTTTCCAGCGTAAGGGCTCGTTTTCATCGGCAGGGAAAATGATCCGGCGCTACCTCGGCTGTGCGTCAGGATCTGCCGTGCTTTATCAACGGCAGGGTGCCGCGCTCGGTAATCTGCGTGTGATGATGCATTCGGGTGCGCGAGGACTCCTTCGGAATACCGGCACGGAGGCATGCCTCCGCTTCCAACCAGTTTGCGCCGTCGTGCCCGTTCACGGACCCGTTTTGCACATAAAGATGGTTCGCGTAATCGCGAATCTCGCCTTCCGAAGGTTGCGGCGCAGTGGTCGCGGCCTGTTTTGGCTTCACTATCGTCTGGGTAGTCATGTTTCTTCTTTCGTTGGTTAATCGCCGTAATTGGCGTGAGAAATTACCTGGGGCTCGCCGCCCGGACCATTAATCCCCTTCGTGAAATTGCGGCCGACGGCTTCGATGACGGGCGAAGCACCTTCATTCCCCAAGTCGAGTATGACGTCCTGTTGATCCGCCTCGGATGTGCCCGTCAATTCACGTTTCGCCTGTTCGTAGTCGACCTGCATAATGTATGGCGGCACCCGTCCCGCCGCCAACGCGAGCTCTCGGGTGCGCGCCTGCACCATTTCGCGGGTCACCGGTCCCATATGCGCGTTACCGCGGGGCATAGCACCGCGGATCAAAATAGTGATCCGATTTTCCGGCAGGATGTGCAACGGGCTGCCGCAGAGTCTGCAAGAATACTGCCGTTACGTTGGGTGGCTGCGAGGCCGTGATCATCAACCTATGTTCGGCCTCCAACCAGATTTCATCGTCCCGGCCCTCGGGGTGCCCGGAATCGCACCACAGTTCGTAAGCGCAAACTGCGATTTCATCGTGGCTCGGTGCGGAGCCTGGGTCGCACTTGGCGATATAAAG
>JBDSGI010000065.1:0-4909 GCA_039919035.1 Opitutaceae bacterium | reverse complement strand
CGCCTACGCCAAGGTCGTGGACCGGCTCCTCGCCTCGCCGCAATACGGGGAACACTGGTCGCGCTACTGGCTCGATGTCGCCCGCTACTCCGACACCAAGGGCGACGCCAAAGGCCAGGACGATCTCCGCTACCCGCATGCCTGGACCTATCGCGACTGGGTAATGAGTGCGCTCAACGCCGACCTCCCCTACGACAAATTCATCATCGCCCAAATCGCCGGCGACTACTACTCGAACTATCTGGAGAAGCAGACCAAGTCCAAGACCGCGACGCCGCCCGCCCGGCCCACGTCCGTCGGCAAGAATGTCGCGGGCTCACTCGATCCCGCGGTGGAACTGCCGGCCGTCGAGGTTAACGCCAGCCGCAAGATCGACACCCGCTGGCCGCTCGCCGCGCAGGGCTTCCTCACCCTTGGCAATCAATTCAACGGCCGCAAAGACGACATCATCGGCGATCAAATCGACGTCACGACCAAGGCGTTTCTCGGACTGACCGTCGCCTGCGCACGCTGCCACGATCACAAGTTCGATCCCATTCCGACCAAGGACTATTATTCGCTCTACGGCATCTTCGCCAACAGCGTCCAGCCCGCGCAGCTGCCCACGTTGAAGTCCAACCTACCGCAAACCGAGGAACTGCTCGACTACATGGCCAAGTCGGCCGAACTCGATAAAAGGCAGGCGGACCTCAACGCCCGGCAGGCCGAATTCCGCCGCAGCTATGCCGGCAAGGGCAAGGCGGTCGCCAAGGGTGACGCCTCCCGGCGCGAAATGCAGCAGAAGTTGCAACGCGACACGCGCATCCTGCAAAACGACATTGGCGATTTGGAGACCAAGAATCCGGGTGCCCCCGCGCGCGTCAATGTGCTCTACGACGTGCCCCGCTCCCGTGATTACAATGTCCTCCTCCGTGGCGAGGCCGCCAACAAGGGCGAGATCGTCCCGCGCCGCTTCCTCGAAGTCCTCTCCTCCGATCCGAAAAAGCGCGCCGAGTGGCACAACGGCTCCGGCCGCTGGGAACTCGCCCTCGCCATCGCCGATCCCAAAAATCCTCTCACCGCCCGCGTGATGGTGAATCGCCTCTGGCAGCAGCACTGGGGCGTCGGTTTCGTCGAGACGCCGGACGACCTCGGCAACATGTCATCCATTCCCACGCATCCCGAACTGCTGGACTGGCTCGCCGCGACGTTCGTCGAGAACAAGTGGTCCATCAAATCGATTCACCGCCTGATCGTGCTCAGCGCCGCCTATCAGCAAAGCAGCCTGAATAATCCGAAGTTCGCCGAGCAGGATCCCAACAACAAATTACTCTGGCGCTACAATCTCCGCCGGATGGCTTTCGAGGAAGTGCATGACTCACTCCTCGCCATCACCGGCGAGTTAGACCTGACCTATGGCGGCAAGCCGGTTCCGATCGCAAGTGACGGTTTTGCGAAACGCCGCGCCGTTTACACCCTGATCGACCGCACCAATCCTGCGGAACTCCTGACCCAATTCGATTTCCCGAGCCCGGACGTCGCCTCGGGCCGGCGTTACGAAACGCTCGTCCCGCAGCAGGCGCTGTTTCTCATGAACAGCCCCATGGTGATCGAGACGGCCCGCAAGCTCGTCAACCGTCCGGCCTTCGCCAGCGTCGGCACCGACCAAGAGCGCGTGACGCTCCTCTACCTCGCGATCTTTCAGCGGTGGCCGACGAAGCAGGAAGTTGAGCTCGGGCTCAAATACGTGAACTCCAATCCCACCGGCACCGAGGTGGTGATGCCCACCACGGAGCAGGCGGCAGCGAAGCTCAACCCCCGCGACGCGAAAATCGCCGCCAAAAAGGCGGAGATGGTCGCGATGGCCGGCAAAAAGCAGGGGCGTTTCAACGCTCAGGTCGGCGGAGTCGTCGAAAAACACACCCCGCTTGATGCTTGGACCAAACTTGCCCACGCGCTCTTCCAGAGCAACGAGGCGATGTTCTACAACTAAGCGGGAGAGCCGCCTGCACTTCCCAAGCCGCGCCAATTTCAGCGCGGCTTTTTCCTGTCCGCCCGGCTACGGTCCCGAGAGTTTCGGCGTTTCCGCGCCATCACGACCGCCCAACATCGGCTCCGACGATTCGACGAAGCGGAGTCCTTCCTGAAACGTCCAAAGCCAGCAGGCCCCATCCCGCCGATCATGCACCAACAGGAAGTCAGGCGGCGATGACGCCCGCCGGCTCACGATGCGGTATTTGCCACCCGTCACACGCTCAAGCATTTCAGGCAGCAACGAAACCGGCCGGACATTTTCGAGGGAAACCGTCCAGCTACCGCTCACGCCCATCGGCACCCGACCCTGAAAATAGTAGCCGAAAAAGCGCGCCGGCACGAAACGCCCGGTGGCCCGAAGCTTCGCCAATTGTTGTTCGACCAGCCCGACAAACCCTATTCGGGTCGGAAAGTCGCACGGAAGAGTGAAGCCAGGGAGTGGAATCAGGACGTTTTCGATCATGATAGTCGCCGGTAACGTATAACGGCTCATTTCCCGCACGGCTGAAGCACCGCGCGCAGGCTTGCCGCACTGAAATCGACCGGCAGGCTCCCGGCGTGTTCCTCCCCGAGCGGCTGCGCCTATTGCACGACGACTTTATGGTCTTCGACGATCCGCACGAACGGCTCAACGCCGTGCTCGACCGCTCGCGCCCGACGCCTGCGCTGCCCGCTTCCCAGCGCATTGACGCCAACCGCGTGCCGGGCTGCGTCTCCGTGGTATGGTTGGTGGGCGAGCGTCACGGGGCCGTCTGCCGGTTCCGCAGCGACGCCGAGTCCGCCCTCGTGCGTGGGCTCGTCGCTTTTGTTTGCGAGTTTTTTACGGACGCGCCCGCCGCCGAAATTGCGAACTACCTACTCGACCCCCTCGCCGAGCTCGGTCTAACAAAGCATCTCTCACCCACCCGCAAAAACGGCTTGGCTGCGGTCCAGACCGCCATCCGCGCCTACGCCCAGGCACAAACCGCTTGAGATGCCGAGGCCCGGAAGAAGCGGGGGGAATATTCATTTGAATTCATCTTCGCTGCGCTTTCCGCGACCTTCGCGTTTCCGAAAGTGAACCTCTACGACGCCCACAACCATTTCCACTTTGCCTCGCTGGTGCCCCATCACGCTGATGTGGTCGCCGACCTCCGCACTATTGGCCTGCGCGGCGCGGTGGTCAACGGCACGTGCGAGGAGGAGTGGCCGATCGTTTCCGCGCTCGCCGCCGATCATGACTGGATCGTCCCGAGCTATGGCGTCCATCCGTGGGACGCCGGCAATCGATCAGCCGATTGGTTCGGCACCCTCCGCGCCCGCCTCATCGCCGAACCCGCGAGCCACGTCGGCGAAATCGGCCTCGACCGCTGGATCACCGACGATCTCAGTCCCGACGATTCGCGTCTCGCCGGTTTGCGCGTGGCGCCGCTCGAAGAACAAGCCGAGGTCTTCTCCGCCCAGCTCACGCTGGCCACCGAACTCAACCGCGCCGCCTCGATTCACTGCCTCCGCGCGATCGGCCCGCTACACGACATACTACGCGCGGCGAAACTGCCCGCCCACGGCTTTCTCCTTCACGCCTACAGCGGGCCCCTCGAGCTCGTCCGCCCGCTCGCCGATCTGGGAGCTTATTTTTCCTACAACGCCTATTTCCTCCAAGCCCGTCACGCCGCGAAATCACGCGTTTTCGCCGCCGTGCCACAGGAGCGGCTACTGGTCGAAACCGATGCGCCCGCGATGAAACTCGCCGCTCCGCACCGGCGCTTCACGCTGCCCGATACTTCTTCGGGCGAGCACGTGAACCATCCCGCCAATCTCGCGTCCGCTTACGCCGCCCTCGCCCAAATCCGCGGCACCCCGCTTGAGACCTTGGCCTCTCGGGTGGAGAAAAATTTCCAGCGATTGTTCTACTGAGCGGTAGGCACCGCCAAGGCTCGCACGACTTCGCCCGCCGCGAAAAAGCCGAAGGCCCCGGTGACAAACGCCGCCGTGCCGAGGCCCGATTCACAATCGAGCGTCAGCGTGCTGCCTGGCTCAGGTTGCGCCGCGCACGTGCCGTCGGCCCATGGAAAGACCGGCGCCTCGTTCGACCACACGCAGCGCACGCCCATCCGCGTGATCCCGCGATGTGCCCCCGAGGAAAAACCATGATCGCGGCGCAGTTTTTTCCGCACCTGCCGCAGCAATTCGTCGCCCGCCTCGCCGATATCGCCCGCGCAAATCTTCGTCGCATCGCGCCGCCCGCCCGCCGCCCCGATGGTCAGCACCGGCAGGCCGCGCTCGCGCCCGCCCGCGATCAACAGCGCCTTGTGCGACATGCGATCAACGGCATCGACGAGGAAATCAAATCGCGGCGCCAGCAGCCGCTCCGCCGAACTCGCCGTGAAGAATTCCTGCACCTCGGTCACGCGGCATCCGGGATTGATCAACCGCACGCGTTCCGCGAGCACCGTCACCTTCGGCCGCCCAATCTGGCCGTCGAGCGCGGGGAGCTGGCGGTTCACGTTGGTCACGCACACATCGTCGAGGTCAATCAGCGTGAGCGCGCCAACGCCACTGCGCGCCAAGGCCTCGATGATCCACGAGCCCACCCCGCCGACGCCGACCACGCACACGTGGGCTGCTCGTAGCCGTTCAAGACCAGCGTGGCCAAATAACCGCGCGACCCCGCCGAAGCGCTCGGTAAAATCGTCCGGGCGCGCATGGTCGCCGTCCTTCATGCCGCCAGTTGGCGCGCGTCCGGCCCAGCCAAGCTCTGCGAAATCGAACTCACTTCTTCGGCGGCTCGAGCAGGCGCTTCAACTGACCTTCAATCTGGTTCGCGGGCAGGTTGGGCGTGAGTGTGAGACCCTGCATGGACGTCTGCAAAATCCCCTTCTGGTCGAAGAGGAGCAGGGCCGGGACGCCGGTCACG
>JBDSGI010000064.1:0-5362 GCA_039919035.1 Opitutaceae bacterium | reverse complement strand
GCATTGGCGCTCGAGAGGCGGGTGAAGCCGCCGAATTCGCCGGCGTAGCCATTGTCAGTGCCGGTGCCGATCGTGCCGGAGGCGATGCCGTTCACGATGAAGTCGCGGATCTCCTTGTGGAACCAGCCGACCGAAATGTTGCCCACGGGCTCGAAATAATAGTCGAGCGAGGCATCCCAGTTTTTCGCGGTCTGCGGCAGCAGCGAGGGATTGTTCACCGTGAGGGTCTGCGCCGACTCATTGATGGTCTCGTTGGGCAGCAGGCTCGTCATCGGCGCGCGGCCGAAGCTCGTGGACCAACTGAGCCGCGCCTTCCAATTCGGCGCGATATCCTGCGTGAGATGCATGCTGGGAAATGACTTCGTGTAGCTGCCCTGCAAGGTGCGTCGCGTGTCGCTATAATCGCGCAGCGCCGAGCCGACGGGATCGGCAGCCTGCTGCGCCGCGGTGCTGGGGACGCGTGCGCGAACCCAGCCCCAACTGTTGGTCTCCGTGTCCTCGACGCGCACCCCGGTGAGGAATCCGGTGTTCTTGAAGCGGCCTTGCGCCATCACATAGCCAGCCGTGACGGTCTCCGTGACGCGCCGCGTGCCCGTGAATTGCTGCATCTGCGCCCAGTAGCGGTCGTCACTCCAAAGCGCGGGCTCGATCGGGTTGCGGTCGCGAAAGAATTGCGAGGCATGCCAGAACGGGATGATGAGGCCGGTCTTCGTGCCGTTCACGTTGCGGATCGAGGGGTCAGAGGGCAGCGTGGTGCCGAGATAGCTCCAGCGGCGGTTGCGGTTCACGTCATGCGCGAACTGCTCGCGCCAATGGACGCCGGTCTTGAAAAGCGTGCGCAGCTCGGGCACGTCGAATTTCAAATTGGCACGCGCCTCGCGGACCTCGTGATCGTTGTCGGTGTTGTTGTTTTGGAAGAAACCGTTGAGCCGGTAATTTTCCGGCCGCGTGATGTCCGGACCAGCCGTCTGGGTGAAACGCGGGTAGAGGTCGGACTGGGTGCGATCGAGGATCCAGCCGAGGTTGTTCACGCGCATGGTAAACTGGCCGCCGTCGTTGCCGAAGCCGTTGTTGATATGGGTGGCGCTAAACATCGCGCCGTAGTCGAGCGACCAACGGCCCAGCGTGTGTTCGGCGCCAAGGTCGAAGCTGCGCGTGCGCAGATAGAAATTATTTGGCCCCTGGGTGAGCACGTCGAAGTTGGACGCCGTCGATTGCCGCACCTGCGTGATTCGATCCGTGTAGCCGGGCAGAATGCCCGCGGTGCCGGTAGTGCCGACGACCTGGTTGGTGAAGGCGCGGGTAGTGAAGCGCAGTTTCCCCATTTCATTCGCGTCGTTCAGAATCGAGTTGAAGGTGAGCTTGGTCGCGGGCGAGAGGCGATATTCCGCCTTCACGTTTACGCTGGCCTGCTTGCGGTTGTTATATTGGTCGAAGGTATTGTAGTCCCAAAGATACGCGGGCGACGCCGTGGTATTTTGAAAATCGCGGGTGGTGCTGTGCGCCGCGCCAATGTTTTCGCTGTAGAAGGTGTTGACCGTGACGCCGAGATTCCGTTGGCTGCCGGCGACGTCGAAGACCTCCCACCACCCGACATTCAGCAACGGATGGCTCCGGTGGCTCTCGCGCAGCGGAATCTGCTCGGTGAACGGCGGCGCCCATCGGACCGCGAAATTATAGGTAATGCGGCGCTTCTCGCGCATCGACAGCGGCGAGCGGCTCTTGAGGTTGATGGTGCCGCCGAGGGAATCGACGGGCTTGTCGGGCGTGTGGCCCTTGATGAGCTCGAGCCCCTCGAACATCGCGCCGGTGAGATTGTTGATGCGACCCTGCCGCGCCATCGCGCCTTGGGTCGAGAGCATCCCGCCATCGAGCGTGATATTGTTCAGCGTCGGTCCCATGCCGCGCACCGTGAAGCCGTCGATGCCGTTCTCAAGATTGAGCGCGGAGGAGACGCCCGGCAGCAGAATGGCGAGTTCGCTCGCGCTCATGTTGGGCAAGTTGCCGTAGGAATCCATCGCGACCACGTTTTTCACGTTGGCGGCGTTGCGCTGCGCGGTGATGGCAGCCGCTCCACCCTCGCGCTCGCTTGCGACCTTGAACGCTTCCAATTTGTAGACGCCCGTCGTGAGTTCTACGTCCTGCGTCGCGCGCTGCCCGGCCACGACCTCCACGGTTCGTGTCATGGAATCGAGGCCCGTGTAGGCAACGGTGAGCAGGTGGGAGCCGGCGGGCAGATTGGGGAGCGCGTAGTGCCCGGTCTGGTCGGTGAGGACAGAGATGCGGAGCGCGGAGATTTCCACGCGCGCGCCTTGGAGCAGATCACCCGTGGCGGCGTTGGAGACATTGCCGGACAGCGCGGTGGTGTCGGCGGCGCGAAGGGTCAGCAAGAAACCAAGGGCAAGGATAAGCGTAAGAATTGGGCGCAGTTTCATAGGCAAGGGGAAGCGTTAGGGGCCTCTGACTAACACGAGGGGGAACCCACCGTGGGATCGGAAAAGCGCCGCGTAAAGCGCGATGATTGATTCACACCAGACGGGCGCTGGCTGGCGCACCCTTGACCGAGTTCCTCTTCGGCTCCACGACTATCGCAGTTGCCTCGCCCCATGAAAACCCCGCTCTCCCTGCTAGTCGCCTCGCTCTGCGTGTCCGCTTCGCTCCTCGCTCAATCGAGCGCCCAAGCTTCCAACGCGACCAACACGCCCGCCACCGTGAAGGAGGAGGCCGTTGTTCTCTCGCCCTTCGAGGTGAACTCCGGCGACGACAAGGGCTACGCCGCCTCGTCCGCGCTCGCCGGCACGCGCACCAACGAGAAACTCGCGAACCTCCCCAACTCCATCTCGGTCTTCACCGCCGATCTCCTGAGCGATCTTGCGGTCAATGACTTCTTCGGCGCCGTGGAGTTCGCCGTTGGCGCGGAAAATATTTTCAACGACACCGGCACCGTCGGCGCGCCCGTCGGCTCGCGTTCGGGCAACCAGATTAGTTTTCGCGGCGTCCCGTCGATTCGCCAGCTGCGCGACGGCTTTCCGTGGTTCCTCCCGGCCGACACCTACAACACCGAGCGCATCGAATTCGCGCGCGGTCCTGGCGGCCTCGCCTACGGCGACGTCGATCCCACGGGCATCATCAATGTGTCCACCAAACGCGCCACCTTCCTCCGCCGCGCGAGCGCGACCGTGCGCATGGATTCCTTCGGCACGCAGCGCTACTCGGTCGATGTCAACCAACCGCTCGCCCCGCGTCTTGGCCTCCGCTTCAACGCCCTTAACTCCGAGGTCGAACAATTCCGGCAGCGCACGAACAAGGACTACCGCGGCTACGCGGGCGCGCTGCGCTGGGACCCGTTCAAAGACCGGCGCACGCGGCTAGATGTGAACTACGAGGGCGGCCACCAGCGCAACAACCAAGGCGTGCTCCACCTCAACGATGGCATCAAGGCCTACGTCCGCGGCACCGGCACCAACGCCGCCGACGCCGACCCGATTAACCCCGGCGTGCAGGTCAACGGCATCGGGATGCGCCGCATCGCCGCGCCCGGCAACACCCACGTTTACCTCGATCTCGGCGGCACGCTCTACGACATGCAGTCCACCGCTACGACCACATATCGGAATTCCGCCATCCTCACCGGTGCGACCGTCGCCACCGGCACCGACCCGCAGAACCCCGTGCGCTACCCGCTCACGACTATTCCCTACAGCGTCTATCCCGACGGCCAGGACTGGTCCGGCCCCGACAACCGACACGACACCGATTTTCACGCCTACAACATCGAACTCTCGCACCAACTCGGCGATCATCTGCGCCTCCTCCTCGCGCACAACGGTCAGGTCGACGCCACCACGCGCCTCCAAACTTATTCCTCCGCCGGCGCCCTCGGCATGAATTCTCGCGCCGTCTTCATCGACGTTAACCGCGTGCTCCCCCACCCGACGATTCCCAACGCCACGATTCCCAATCCGCGCTTCGAGCAGCTCTTCCTTGCCTACGCGCCCACCTACACGACCGACGGCAACAAGTCCACCGGCTGGCGCACCTCCGCCGTCTACGACACCAAGCTCCCGTTCTGGAACTCCACCTTCCGCGCCGTCGCCGGCGCCAGCTACCGCCACGAGCAAAACTATCAAGACACCTACTCCTTCGCCCTCACTCAGGCCGAGATCGCGCGCCGCGGTCTCACCGGCGCCGCCTCGTCCTTCGCCAACAACGTCGTCAACCCCATCCACTACATGGCCGACGGCAACAGCGACGACGCCTTGCGCCTGAAGCTCATTCCCGGTGTCACCGGATTCTACCGCAGCGGCACCGCCCAGACGCGCTTCGACCAGACGCTCGGCTCCGGGAATCTCACTACCCTGGGTTCGTTTTTCAGCGGCCGCCTCCACACCAGCGCCGGCATCAGCCGCGATTATTTCCGGCAGAATCGCAGCCGTGCGCCCATCACCGTTCCCGTAATCGGCGGCACCCAGCTCGTCGATCTCAACAACCAGCCGATCCTCGACGCCACCGGCTACAACGTCCCCTACGAGCGATTCAACCGCGCCTACGCCACCAATCAAACCTATGGCGGCGTGCTGCGCGTCCTCCCTTGGCTTGCCCTCGGCGGGGGCTACTTCGAGTCGTCGCTCTTCACCGACAGCGTGAGCTTCGAGCTCACCGGCCGCCCGCGTCTCCCGCGCACCGGCGAGGGCCATGAATACAGCCTGCGTTTCAATTTTCTCGACGATCGCATCAACGCCACCGTCACGCGCTTCAAAACCACCTCCGAAAATAATGCCATTGGTATCAGCACCGGTGCGACCGGCTCGCAGACCGAGCTCAACGCCCTCCTCCCCGCCAACAACCAGCTCCTCGGCACCGGCGATTACCGCGATCAGGAAACCGAGGGCTGGGAAATCGAGAGCCAGCTCAACCTTAACCGCCAGTGGACCGTGCGCGCCACCTACTCGATGAACCGCGTGCAGTTTGGCCGCTTCTTCCCTCTCCTGCGCCCGTATCTCGAAGCCGCCCGCGCCGCCGCCAAGGCGCAGGGCCTCGATCCCGACAACGCCACGCAAATCACCCAGCAACTCATCGACGACACCGAGGGCGCCGTCCGCGCCACGCGCCGCGAGACGGCCAACCTCACCACGCGCTACAGCTTCACCGAAGGCCGCCTCAAGGGCTTCGCCCTCGGCACCTCCGCGCGCTATGCGCTGGGCCGCCCGCGCGCCGCGCTCTCCTCCGGCGGCGTCGTCGTGCTCCCCGCGACGAAGACCAGCAGCTACATCCTCGTAAACCCGTTCGCCAGTTACCGCCGCAAAATCGGCCGCTACAACACCACGCTTCAGCTCAACGTGAACAACGTCCTCGGCCTCAA
>JBDSGI010000063.1:0-4178 GCA_039919035.1 Opitutaceae bacterium | reverse complement strand
GAACGGCGGCGGCGCCGCAGACGCAGACTTTGCCCATCTGACGCGCGACGAGCGCGGCGTGGGAGGAGACACCACCGCGCGCGGTGAGAATGCCCTCGGCGGCGATCATGCCGCGGAGATCTTCCGGCGAGGTCTCGACGCGGACGAGAAGAACTTTCTCGCCCTTCTCGGCGGCTTGCACCGAGCGATCGGCGTTGAAGTAGATCTTGCCAGTGGCGGCGCCGGGGCCGGCGGGCAGACCGGTGGCGATGACCTTGGCCTTCTTGACCTCGGAGAGATCGAAGATGGGGGCGAGGAGCTGCTCGAGCTGATCGGCGGGGTTCCGCATGATGGCCGTCTGCCAGTTGATGAGCTTCTCCTTCACCATATCGATGGAGAACTTCAGGGCGGCGGCGGCGGTGCGCTTGCCGTTGCGCGTCTGGAGCATGAACAGCTTGCCTTCCTGAATCGTGAATTCGATGTCCTGCACGTCCTTGAAATGTTTCTCGAGCGTGGCGCGAACTTTCAGGAGTTCGGCGTAGGATTTCGGCATCACGTCCTTCAATTTCAGGACGGGCTCGGGCGTGCGAACGCCGGCGACGACGTCTTCGCCCTGCGCGTTGACGAGAAATTCGCCGTAGAATTCGTTGACGCCGTTGGCGGGATTGCGGGTGAACGCGACGCCGGAGCCGGAGGTGTCGCCGGTGTTGCCGAAGACCATCGCCTGCACATTCACGGCGGTGCCCCACTCGGAGGGGATGTTGTATTTCGCGCGGTAAACCTTGGCGCGGTCGTTCATCCAGGAGCCGAAGACGGCGCCGGCGGCACCGCGGAGCTGATCCCATGGATTGTTGGGGAACGCTTTTCCGGTGCGCTCTTTGATGAGGGCCTTGAAGCGCTTGATGAGTTCCTGCTGGTCGGCGGCGGTGAGATCGGAGTCGATGATGTCGCGATGGTAGGTCTCGTGCTTGAACGAATGGATCGCGTGCTCGAAGGGATCGTGGTCTTCGCCTTCGCGCTTCTGCACGCCCATGACGACGTCGCCATACATCTGGATGAAACGGCGGTAGCAGTCGTAGGCGAAACGCGAATTGCCAGTGGCCTGCTCGAGGGCGACGACGCTCTGGTCGTTGAGACCGAGGTTGAGAATCGTGTCCATCATGCCGGGCATCGAGTCGCGGGCACCCGAGCGGACGGCGACGAGGAGCGGCATGCCGGAGGTGGCGCCGAATTTCGTGCCCATGATTTTCTCCATGTTCGCCACGCCGGCTTCCATCTGGGCCTGGAGGGAGGTGGGGTAGGTGCGCTTGTTGGCGTAGAAGTAAGTGCAGACCTCGGTCGTGATCGTGAAACCGGGAGGCACGGGGAGCGCGATACGCGTCATCTCGGCGAGGTTGGCGCCCTTGCCGCCTAGCAGGTTCTTCATGGAACCATTACCGTCGGCGCGACCGGCGCCCCACGTGTAGACGTATTTCGTGCCCTTGGAGGCGGATTTTTTCTGCGGAGCGGGTTTCTTGGCTTTGGATTTTGCGGCCATATTGAGGATGATGGGTTGGTGGAAAAGAGGACGACGGGCGAACGCGTGAAAAGTGAAAGGCAATAGGGTGGGTCATGGGCCTGTCAACGGCGCAGGCAAAGTCGGCCAGCGGATCGTTGCACTCGGAGGCGAAAAATTGGCCGAGTTGCGCGGCTGACGTGGCCGCGTATTGTCCGAAACAAAATTTATCCATGCGCGCACGTTTCGATTTTTCGCAGATTTCAGCGATAGCGGTGACATTGGGACTGGGCGCCTTGATCGCCGGGTGCGCATCGGAAGCGGCGCGGACAGCAGATGCGCCGGTTCGCCCGCCGGCGATGCCGACGATGTTGATCGCACCGGAGCCGGTGATCGCGCAGGCGAGTGAAACTGAGATGGTGGCGCTGGCGTTGGAGCGGGTTAAGCGACGGGACTTCGCTGGGGCCGTGCAGGCGATCGAGACGATCGGCGAACCGGCGGGGCGGTGGCGGGCGCAGTTGGCGCTGGGGTCGGCTCTTACCGCCCTTGACCCGTCGACGGCTGCGACTCTCGCTCTGTATTTTCCGAGCGGTCCGGCGCGGGAGGCGGGGTTAGAACGTGCGGTCCGCAATTGGGCAGGGCGGGAGCCAGCGGCAGCGCTGCAATGGGCGCTCGATCTCGACGACCCGGCGGCGGCGGCGGTGGCCCGACGCGCCGTGGCCACTGAGCTTGTGCGTGCGAACGCGCGCCCGACAATCGAGCGGGTGCTGGCGCTGCCGGCGGGGCCGGCGCGCGATGAGGTGCTGGTCTTGGCGACGGGGACCTGGGCGCAAATCGATCCGGAAGCGGCGGTGGGGTGGCTGCGCGAACTGCCGGAAGGCGAACTGCGTTCGCGGGTAGCACCGGGAATTGGTTTCGAGGTGGCGCAGAGCAATCCACGGCGCGCTATTGCGCTGGCGGAGACCCTGCCCCAGGGCCGCGATCGATGGCTTTTATTTGCCGCGATTGGACAGACTTGGGCGGCGGTGGATTCGAAAGCTGCGCTGGCTTGGGCGCGGGAACTTCCGGCGGGTGAGGCGAGTTTGGCGGCGTTTGCGGGCGTCGATACCGGACTCGGCGTGCCGGGGTCGCGACGCATGGTGGGCGCACCCAACACCCGAGGCGGCGGCATTCGCACGCGGGGCGGTGGCGTCGCGCTGAGCGGGCTCTCCGCAGTCGATACCCCCGAGTTTCTGGCGTGGCTGGCGACCCAACCAGAGGGATTGTCGCGGGACGACGCGATCGTGGAGTATGTTCGCCAGCGCGGCCCGGGGGCCGGCGCGGGGCTTGGACCTTGGGTGGCTGCGCTGCCGGGCGGCCCCACGAAGGAACGGGCGATGGAGATTTTTGTGGATAGTCTGCTGATTGGGTCGCCGGCCGAGGCCGCGGATTGGCTGCGGCAACTGCCGCGCTCGGACCGGAGTGACGAATGGGTGGAGCGGACGGCGCGGCAGTGGCTCTCGACCAATCCCGCTGCGGCTGAAATGTGGCTGCGTGACATCCCGCTGCCGCCAGAGCGCAAGGCGCAACTCCTGCGGGAGGCGGGACGTTGAGCGAGTGGGACAAGGGACTTGACAGCGCGTGCGCGGAGCGGTCTTGTCCTTCGCTTTTCACAGTAAGAACCTCTCCGTAAATACATCCGACATGGCTCTCAAAATCCGTCTCACCAAGGTTGGCTCCGTGCACCAGCCGCTCTATCGCGTGGTTGTCGCCGAGGCGCGTTCGCGCCGCGATGGCGCGCCAGCCGAATTCCTCGGCACCTATACCCCCAAGACGAAGGGTAACCCGATCAATCTGAAGCTGGATCGGGTTGACTACTGGCTGAGCAAGGGTGCGCTGCCAACCAACACGATGCACTCCATGATCAAGAAGGCTCGTCGGGCCGCTGCCGCCGCGGCTCCCGCTTCGGCCTAACCTGCCTTGCGCAGGCTCGCCAGGGGCTGCTAAGGAGCGAGCCGGAATCAGCTTCATGAGCCTCGGAATTTTTCCGGGGCTTTTTTGTTTTCTGCGTTCCCGTTCCGTGGCGTTGTGTCCTGTGTGTGGGTAGAAAACTCTGCAATGCCGCTTTCGATCGACGTCCTTACGCTTTTCCCCGGGATGCTCGACGGCTTTCTGCGGGAGAGCATTTTGGGCAAAGGCATCGAGGCGGGGCGGTTGGCGGTAAAGGTTCACGATTTGCGAAGTTGGGCGACCGACAAGCACCGCCGGGCGGACGACCGGCCGTTCGGCGGCGGAGCCGGCATGGTGCTAAAACCCGAGCCGGTCTTCGCCGCGATTGAGCAATTGCAGACTCCGGGCTGCCGCCGGATTTATCTCACTCCGGATGGCGTGCCGCTGTCGCCGGCGGTCGCGCAGGGTCTCGCGCGCGAGACCCACCTTATTTTTCTCAGCGGCCACTATGAGGGCATCGACCAGCGCATTCGCGATGCCGTGATCGACGATGAGATTTCAATCGGGGATTACGTGCTGACCAACGGCACGTTGGCGGCGGCGATCGTGATCGATGCGCTGGCGCGATTTATTCCCGGCGTGCTCGGGGAGGAAAAGTCATTGACGCACGAATCCTTCACCAACAAGTTGCTCGACTTTCCTCAATACACGCGTCCCACCGAATTTCGGGGCATGTCAGTTCCCGAGGTTCTTCTCTCGGGCAACCATGCCGAAA
>JBDSGI010000062.1:0-9171 GCA_039919035.1 Opitutaceae bacterium | reverse complement strand
TTCCGTCGCGATGTCGGCGCGCGGATGGCGACGACCACCGTCGTGGTGATGACGGAATTTGGCCGGACGGTGGAGGAGAACTCGGCGTTCGGCACGGATCACGGTCGCGGCTCCGCGATGATGGTGCTCGGCGGCGGCGTGCGCGGCGGCCGGATGCATGGCGCGTGGCACGGCCTGCACCCCGACGTGCTGGAGCGCCGCGGTCTGCTGGCCGGCTACGGCGACCTGCCGGTGCTGAACAATTATCGCGACGTGCTCGCGCCCGTTATTGCGCGGCACGGAGCGGATGCGGCGGCGCTCGCGGCGGTATTTCCGGATTACGCGTTGAAACCGATGGGACTTTACGCCTAGCGCAGCTCCGAAATCGGCACGGGGTCCATGTCGGCGAAGGTCTGATTGTCGCCGCCCATCGCCCACACGAAGCGGTAGGCGCCGGTGCCGACGCCGCAGTGGATCGACCAGGCGGGGGAGAGCACGGCCTCGCGGTCCCGGACAATGAGGTGGCGCGTCGCCTGCGGCTCGCCCATGAGGTGGACGACGGAGTTTTTCCCGAGATCGAAGTAGAGGTAGATTTCGGTGCGCCGGCTATGGGTATGGGGCGGCATCGTGTTCCAGACGCTGCCGGGCTCAAACTCCGTAAACCCCATCACGAGCTGAGAGCTCTTCACGCCGTCGGGGTGGATCAGTTTGTTGATTCGGCGGCGGTTGGCGGTCGCGGCATCGCCAATCGGATTGGTGCGGACCTCGGCGTGGCGCACGAGCGCGGTCGGATGCGTGCTGTGGGCCGGGGTGCTGATGAAGAAAAATTCCGACCGGCCCTCGCCGCCGTTGATGAACAGCACGTCGGTTTCGCCCGAGCCAATGTAGAGGCAGTCGAGGTGTCCGACTTCGTGGGCTTTGCCGCCGACGCGCACGAGTCCGGGGGCGCCAAGGTTCAGAATGCCGATCTCGCGCCGCTCCAGAAAGAACGCCGTGCCGGTGGCCTTGGACGCGGGAAGCGAGAGTGGGTCGTTGTCGGGCAGTGCCGCGCCGACAATCATGCGATCGAGGTCGGTGTAATGCGCGGTGACTTCGCCGGGCCGGAACAGATTTCCGAGCAGAAACCTCGTGCGCAGTTCTTCGGTTGGGAGTGTGTTGGTCGCCTCGGGGGTGGGGAAATAGTGATGTTGCATGGGGGAGATTCGAGCGGCGTTTCAAGCGCTGCAGGAAAATAAGAAACCCGCGAGACCGCTGTGACAAGCGGCGTCGCGGGGGGGGCGGCGAGGCGTTCGAATTAGAATGTGCCCTTGACGCCGAGGGCGAACTGCACCCCGAACTCCTCGCTGCGGTAGGTGTGCGTGTAGCCGGGGGTCTCGGGCGAGTAGCGCTCGAGGTCCTGCGGCGTGTTGAGGATGTTGCGCGCGTTGGCGAAGACCGTGACGCGCTTGCTGAAGCGGTATTCAGCGTTGAGGTCGATGTTGTAGCGGGAGTCGTAGTATTCGAAGGCGTTGGGGGCCGTGCCGGTCTGGGCGGAGTTACGCTGACGGCCGCGGTAATTGTATTTTGCCATCAAGACGACGGCCTTGCGGCTGAAGGTGAGGCCCATGCTGCCGCTCTTCGGAATGAAACGATTGAAGTCCGCGCCGTTGGCGCCCTGCAGGTGGAGGACGGAACCGCTCGCGGAGAAGTTGAAATACCTGCCCCATTCGCCGAGGGCGGCGATGGCCTTGAGGGGTTGCATGTAGTTGAACTCGGCGCCGTCGATGCGGGCGCTGCCGACGTTGAGGCGGCTGTTGATGTTCCAGCCGACGTAGCGCTGGTCAAGGCCCAGGGCGTTGAGAATCTCAGGCGTGGCAACCGTGTTGATGGAGCCGAAGAAGTCGCGGAGGTCCTTGCGGAATACGCCGGCGGAAACGAGGCCGCCCGTGGGGAAATAATACTCCAGCGAAATATCGTAATTTTTCGCCGAGTAGGGCTTCAGGCCGGAGTTGGTGTAGGTGATCGAGCCGGGCGACGAGCCGACGGGAGGATTCGGGTTGTCGTTCTCGTCGATGGTGGTGTTCGGAATGATCGAGCCGAGATCGGGACGGCCGAAGGTCTTGGCGAATGCGGCGCGAACGAGGAAATTGTCGGTGACGTTGAACGTGGTGTGAAGGCTCGGGTAGTAGCCGTCGTAGGTGCGCGCGGCGGAGGCGGCGCGTTCCCGGCGGACCAGGGCGAGTTCTTGGAGTGAACCGGCGGCACCGGCCTCGGCTTTGCGGACACGGGCGCCGTTCACAAGGGTGAACTTACCGTCGGCGCCGCGGACGAAGGGCGCGTCCGGATCGATGAGCGGGCCGCGGCCGGTGTCGTCGGTTTTCTCAAAGCGCACGCCGGTCACGATGCCGAGGCGGTTGTTGAGAAGACGGCTCTCGAATTGGGTGTAGGCGGCGGTGATTTTTTCCGAGAACTGGAGGGAGCCGTTGATGCGGTTGGTCTCGCTGGTGACGGTCTGCGCGGGTGTGGGGCTGAAGTAGGAGGGATTGGTTTTGGTTTCCTCCCAGAGTTTGTAGGCGTCGCCGAAGGGCAGGCGGAAGCCGTAGCCGTTGTCCTGCCCGAAATATTTGGTGTCGACGTAAGGGAGGAGGCTGTCGTCGGCGGTGTTGGCGATGCCGTCTTTACCGACGAAGGTGGTCGTGTCGTTTTTACTGGTGATGTCGCGCTTCTGCTTTTGGACAAGCCCGCCGACTTTGAGGGTGGCCACAAACGGGAGAAACGGCAGGGCGCGCTTCACGTTGACGCGGCCGGCGCGAAATTCATCGCGGGCGTCGACGGGGGTGTTGCCGAGAGTGGTGAGGCGGTAGTTGGCGGGGTCGGTGTAGTCGATGGGCGCGCCAGCGGAGTTGAGGGCGGTGAACTTGGCGGGCACGGGATACGTGATGCCGTCGTAGAGCACGCGGGAGACGCCTTGCAGGCTGGTGTTTACACCCGAAAAGTGGCCGCGCTCACTGGTGCGATACCACGTCTTGGAGATGGAGGCGTTGAGGCCGGAGTCGATTTCCCATTCCCGGCCTTTGTAGGTGTGCGTGAGATTGGCCGAGCGAGTGGCCCCGTATTTGTCCCGGAATGAGCCACCTTGGGAAACGGTGCCACGGCCGGTGGCACCATAGGTGAAGTTGGGGCTGAAGGTGAGCGGCGTGCCGGTGGCCGGGGTGGGGATGTCGCTGCTGCCGACATCGAAATTGGTGTTACGATTCGCGAAGAAGGAGTGGTAGTAGTTTACCTGCGCGCTGGCGGAGATGACGTGGTATTGGGCGGGTTTCCAATCGGCCTTGATGCTGAAGGAATCGCGGAAGGTGTTCTTCGGGCCATCCTGCACCTGATACTGACGGAGATAGGGATTGGTGACAGTGGCCCCGGCGCCGACGAAGCGCCACGTGGGTTGAGAGCGGTGCTGCTCGTTAAACTGGTTCGACGAGAGGCCGTTGATCACGAGGCCGAAGGTCTTTGAGAGCGGGGCAATGTAGTTGAAATCGAAGCCGGGCAGAACCTTGAAGGTGTCCTTGTTGCCGGGACCGGGCGTCCGCTGGAAGACTTTGTAGTCCTCGCTGTTGAACGAGGTGTAGATGCGGTATCTGAACTGCGTGGTGGCGGACTCGAAGGCGCTGCGGCTGACCATGTTCACGGAACCGCCGAGGCTGTCGGCGGCCTGATCGGGCGTTGGCACTTTGGTGACCTCGACGCGTGAGACGTTATTGATGGAAACCTGTTCGAGCTCGAAGGTGCGAATGGTGCTGCCGGACGCGGAGCTGGCCATGCGCGCGCCATCGGAGGTGACGTTGGTGAAATTATCCGCGAAGCCGCGCACGGAGATCGTGCGGACATCGGCGGCCACGTAGTCGACCGTGACGCCGGGGAGATATTTCACGAATTCACCGACATTGCCCTCGGTGACATCGCCGAACGCGTCGGAGGACACGACGTTTTTGATATTGGAGGCGAAGCGCTGCTCGTTGGTGGCGATGTTGGTGGCATTCGTCTCGCGCGAGGTGCCGACCGTGAAAGCGTCGAGCTTGATCACATCGCCCATGTCTTTGGCGGCCTGGGTGGCGGAAGTCTGGGACGGCGTCAGAAAGAAATTCTGCTGCGCGGTTTGGCCGGCGGTCACGCTCACGGTCTCCACTTGCGGGGGCAGACCCGAGAAGAGGGCGCGGAGCGTGGTCGCACCGGCCGGGACGTTGATCAGCCGAAATTCACCCGACTGGTTGGTGAAGGTTTCAACCGTGGTGCCCTCGACAGTGACGCGGGCGTTGTTGATGTAGCTGCCGTTGGCGACGTTGAGCACGCGGCCCTCGATCGTGCCGGTGGCGGCGGTTTGAGCGTGGGCCAAGCTGGAAGCCAGCAGGCCGCAAAGTGCGAGACTGACCGAAGTCAGGGTGCGCAGGAGTTTTTCGGAGTTCATCGTGGTGGGTGTTTATCGTGCGGGCAGGGTTGTTCGTCGGGTCGAATACAGGGGACAGACAGTGTTCGTGGAGGTTCGGCAGCGGCCGCACCTTCACGGAAGGAAATTGCCGTGAGGATTCATCCTCTCACCCGGCGGGGGCACCGCCAAAAGATTTCTTTGCCAGACGGGAAGGCAGAGAAGCACGAAGGTCGCTGGCCGTCGCCGCCAAGCAGGGAAACCGACCGTTATTTCACGCCCAACGCCATCGCCCGGGGATGCAGGCCGGCGAAGTGCTCCGGCGGAATGATGGGACCCATGTGCGTGACGGTCTCGGAACCGAGCAGCGAGGCGAGGGCGCCCGAGTCGGGCAACGACCAGCCGCGCAAGTGGCCAAAGAGGAAACCGGCGGCAAACGCATCACCCGCGCCATTGGTGTCGACGACTTTTGCTGCCGGCACCGGTGCGATGCGATGCAGCGTGTCGCCCTGCGCGACCCACGCGCCGTCGCCGCCGACTTTCACGGCGGCGAGCACGCCGTGTCCGGCGAGACGCTGCGCAAGCGTGGCGAAATCCGAGGCGGTATCCTGAAACAGCGCGCGAATCTCGTCCTCGTTGGCGAAGACGATGTCGATGCCGCGCTGGAGCTGGCCGAGGAGCCAGTCACGCGAGGCGTGCACGACCTCGAAGGAAGCGAGGTCGAGACTCGTGGTGCAGCCGGCGGCGCGGGCGCTGGCGAGCACGGCATCGGCGAGCGCCTGGTTGAACACGAGGTAGCCCTCGACGTGCGCGTGGCGGCAGCCGGCGAAATCCGCCGGCGAAATTTCGCCCGGGGCGAGCGTCATTGCCGCGCCGAGACAGGTGCGCATCGTGCGCTGGGCATCCGGCGTGACCATGATCATGCTGCGGGCGTTGGGCTGCGCGGCGGTCTTGAAGCGGGAGCCATCGACGCCCGCGCGCTCAAAGGTCTCGCGATAGATGCGGGCGATCGCGTCGTTGCCGAGCTTGCCGAGAAACGTGGTGCGGAGACCGAGCCGCGCGGCGTTGTAGGTGGAGTTGGCCGCCGAGCCGCCGGTGGCATGGGCCGGGGCCTGGCCCAGCAGTGCCGTGATGCGCTCAATCTCGTGGTCGTCGACGAGCACCATGCCGCCCTTTTCGCCGGCGATGTGCAGCCGCAAAAAGTCGTCCGGCACGCGGGCGAGCAAATCCATGATGGGCGAACCGACGCCAATGAGATCGAAGGCGGACATGATAGGGTAGTCGTGAGTCTTTGAGGGGGTCGAAAAAACTTGGTCGGGCGTAGGGCGTATGTCGGGCGGACGCCGATTTGCGAGCGGGCCGTGCGGCGGCCGTCCGTAAGACGGATGCCTTGCGGGTCTTCTAGCCGCCGTTTTAGCCGGAAACCGTCATGCTCGTAGCCAGGATTGGTTCGTCGTCGATTTCGATCAGCAGCGAGTATTCGCCGGGCTGCGGGAAGCTCAGGTTGCGGATTTCGTTGATGAGGTTGATGCGGTGCAGGGGGCTCTGCGACTCGAACGGCCGCTCCAGCAGCGGTTGCGGATTGGTGGCGTCGAGCCCCATCGCGATCTTCAGTTTGTGCTGGCCGGGCGCGCAGTCGGAGATGGTTAGAAACCAAATCATGAACGGGTGCGTGACCGGGAACTGGCGCGCCTGAATGTTTGAGAAGATGCCGAGAATCGTATGCTTCCCGGAGCCGGGATCGATGTGAACACCGTCACAGGTAAGCCAGGCGAGAAGCTGAGGTTTGGAATGCACGGCGGAAGGAGGGCGGGCACCACCGCGCGGCGCAATCGATTTTTCTTGGACTCGCCGGACGGGGGCGGCTTCGTGACGGCGTGCCGCTCGCCGAGGTGAACCTTCAGAAAATTGGGGACATTGATTTGAGTCCGTATCCCCAGTGGCTCGTCGTGTTCGTCGGCTCGCTTGTGGCCGCGCTGATCATCTGGATTGCGATGAAGCTGCTTAAGGTCGCGCTGTGGCTGCTGTTTTTTGTGGTGTTGATTGGTGGGATCGGCTGGGCGCTCTGGCTCCTGGTGCATTGAAGGGCGGGCCTCGGCGTTCCGCCCTCGGGAAGCCGGTGATTTCGCGCGGCGCCGCGAACTTTGTCTTGCGCGTCGAAAACCGGGGGGTTCACGCTGTTAACCCGTGAAATACATTTTCGTCACGGGAGGCGTCGTTTCGTCGTTGGGCAAGGGGCTCACGGCGGCATCGTTGGGGGCGTTGCTGGAGATGCGCGGGCTGGTGGTCCGCATCCAGAAGTTCGACCCTTACCTCAACGTCGATCCGGGCACGATGAGTCCGTTTCAGCACGGTGAAGTCTATGTGTTGGAGGACGGCGCGGAGACCGATCTCGATCTCGGACACTACGAACGGTTCACGAGCGGAAAACTCTCGCGGCTCAACAGCCTCTCGTCCGGCCAAGTTTACGAATCCGTGATCCAGAAGGAGCGGCGCGGCGACTACCTCGGCAAGACCGTCCAAGTGATCCCGCACGTGACGAATGAAATCAAGGAGCGCATCTACGCCGGCGGGAAAGACGTCGATGTGCTCATCACCGAGATCGGTGGCACGACGGGCGACATCGAGGGCCTGCCTTTCCTCGAGGCGATGCGACAATTCGCGCTCGAGGTGGGGCGCAACGACGTGGTGTTTATCCACGTGACACTCGTGCCGTTTTTGAAGGCGGCCGGCGAACTGAAGACCAAGCCGACGCAGCAATCCGTCGCCAAGCTCCGCGAGATCGGCATCCAACCGCATGTGCTCGTGTGCCGCACCGATCATCCGCTCGACCAAGACTTGCGCGACAAGCTCTCGATGTTCTGCAACGTGCCCGCGAAGGCCGTGATCGAGTGCCGCGATGTCGATCACTCGATCTACGAGCTGCCGCTGGCCTTGCAGAAGGAGGGCATGGATCAGCTCGTGATCGATCTTTTCGGTCTGACCAATCCACCTTCGACGAAAAATATCTGGGAGGACATCGTCGCCCGCATCCTCAATCCCAAGCACGAGGTCACCATCGGCGTCGTCGGGAAATACATCGAGCTGCAGGACGCCTACAAATCCGTTTACGAATCCATCACCCACGCGGGTATTGCCAATCACTGCAAGGTGAACATCCGCCGCATCGACGCCGAGGATGTGGAGAAGAAGGGCAGCGCGATCCTGAAGGGCCTCGACGGTATCCTCGTGCCCGGCGGCTTTGGCGATCGTGGCACCGAGGGAAAAATCGCCGCCGCAAAATTCGCGCGCGAAAACAAAGTGCCTTATTACGGCCTCTGCCTTGGCCTCCAGATCGCGGTGATCGAGTTTGCGCGCAACGTGCTCAAGCTTGCCGGGGCCAACAGCACGGAGTTCGACCCACGCCCTGCTCATCCCGTCATTAACATGATGGAGGAGCAGAAGCAGATTCACGACAAGGGCGCCACGATGCGTCTCGGCAGCTACGACTGCGCGCTCACCCCCGGCTCGCTCGCGCACAAGGCTTATGGCCGCGACGTCGTGCAGGAGCGCCACCGCCACCGCTTCGAGGTCAACAACGCCTATGTCGGCCAGCTCCAGCGCGGCGGCCTGATGGTCAGCGGCGTAAACCCGACGCGCAACCTCGTCGAAGTCGTCGAACTCAAGGGCCACCCGTGGTTCGTGGGCACGCAGGCGCACCCCGAGTTCCAGTCGAAGCCCAACAAGGCCCACCCGCTCTTTGCCGCGTTCATCGCGGCGGCGCTGAAACAGAAAAAGGGCCGGGTGCGGAAGGCGAAGAAGTCCGCGCGGTGAAGCGCTCGACCAAACCCGGAATCTTACAGGAGGAAACGGAGACCACGGAGGACAACGTCGGTCCGTTTCTCGCCTCTGTTTCCTTCGTTGCCTTCTGTAAATACTGAACGGTATTCCCCGCCATGCTCTTCGACGCCAAAAAACTCCTCCTCATCGCCGGTCCCTGCTCGTTGGAAAACGAGCGCGTGTGCCGCGCCGTCGCGGAGGCGCTGGTGGAGCTGCGCCGCACGCGTCCGGAGCTGAACCTCGTGTTCAAGGGTTCGTTCGACAAAGCCAACCGCACTTCGGTCGCCGGCGCGCGCGGCACCGGCATCGAGGCCGGACTCGCGCTGCTTGCGCTGGTGAAGCGGGACTATGGTTTTCCCGTCGTGACCGACGTGCACGAAATCGCGCAGGTCGCGGCGGTCGCGGGGGTGTGCGATGTCGTGCAGATCCCGGCGTTCCTCTGCCGGCAGACGGATTTGCTGCTGGCGGCGGCGGCGACCGGCCGGGTCGTCAACGTGAAGAAGGGGCAGTTTCTCTCGCCCATGGAAATGGAGCATGTGACGGGAAAGCTCCGCGAAGGCCACGCGCGGGAAATCTGGCAGACCGAGCGCGGCACGACCTTCGGCTACCAAAACCTCGTGGTGGACATGCGCTCCTTCGCGATCATGCGGCAGAACGGATTTCCGACGGTCTTCGACGCGACCCACGCGGTGCAGCTCCCCGGTGCCGGCGGCGGCAAGAGCAGCGGCCAGCGCGAATTCGTGCCGCCCCTCGCCAAGGCCGCGCTCGCCGCCGGCGCCGAGGGCCTCTTCATCGAAACCCATCCCGATCCCGCCAATGCAATCAGCGACGGCCCCAACATGATCGCGCTCGCCGATCTGCCGGCGCTGATCGACGGGTGCCTCGCGGTGTGGCGCGCGGTGCGCGGATAAACCATCAGCGTGAGCTTGTGGATCATTCGCCCGCCAACCGCAGGGCTTCGGCTTCCAGCGCCG
>JBDSGI010000061.1:0-8451 GCA_039919035.1 Opitutaceae bacterium | reverse complement strand
GTCCTCGCCGACATCCTCGGCCACGGTAACGAAGCCTGCATGCTCCCCGGCCAACTCGAGGCGCAGGCCGCCGCCCGTTCCGCGAAGAACGGCGGCCTCCTTTTCTCCGAGGCCGAGGTCAACGCCTTCAACGAAATCGCCGCCGAGTGCCGCAAGGCCCGCTGGAAACTCAGCGCTCTCAAGGTCGCGGAGTAAACGGCAGTCCGATCTAGGGGGTCGCCGAACCCCGCCTGAGCGCTCACTCCGCAAAACGGCCTGCCTCCCCCGCGTTCTCGACGGGAAAAATCGAGTCCGGACATCGTGTGAGAACCCATCAACGCCTAGCGGGACGCCAAGGGCACACTCAGCAAGCGCGCCGGACGGCATGTGGGCCAGTTCGACTTCGCCGCGGCCAAATTGGATGCCGCTTCGTGGCGCGTTCATCTGCGTAAAAACAGTTCGCGACCATGACCACGTGGCCGGTCGACACCAGGCCCGTTATCTCCGCCCTCAATCGACGCGTCGCAACTCCTCGCCCCCGCCCGCCTGAAGAAAAATATGCCGCCACCCCGACGGACTTCGCCGCCGCCCACGTCGCCAATCGCGCACGGCGAGTGTCCATTCGAGGACGCGGGTGCTCAGTCGGTTCGGCGGGCCCAGCGCAGTTTCGCCGGTGCGGAGCGCGGGTTCGCGCTCTGCTCGCTGGGTGAAGGGCGGATGACTTCGTCAGCGATCGCGGCGTAGTGGCCGGCGCGTTGGCCGGCGGCGAAGGCTTTTTTCACGCGGCGGTCTTCACCGGAGTGAAACGTCAGCACCGCCACGCGTCCGCCGGGTTTCAGGCACTGCGGCAGGGCACGGAGGAATGTATCGAGCGCGGAAAACTCGTCGTTGACGGCAATCCGTAGCGCTTGGAAGACGCGGCGCACGGTCAGGTCGGCGGCGTCACCGTTCACGCGCGGGAGCGCGGCGCGGATCGCTTCGGCCAGCTCGGTCGTGGTGCGGAAGTCGCGTCCAACGAGCGCGGGAGCCAGCGCGGCGGCGTGAGGTTCATCGGCGTTGTCGGTGAGCAGGCGGGCGAGGTCGGCGGCACGGAGGCGGGCGAGGAAAGCGGACGCAGGCAAACCGCGCGAGGGATTCATGCGCATGTCGAGCGGGCCGGAGTGTTTCACGGAAAAACCCCGCGCCGGATCGTCGATCTGCATCGAGGAAATTCCGAGGTCGGCCAAAATCACATCGACGCCGCTCAAGCCCGCGGACGCGAGCACCTGCGCGAGGCCGGCGAAGTTGCTGCGGTGGACCGTGAAAATCTCCGGGCCAAAACCCAACGCGCGGAGACGGGTCTCGGTTTTAGGGAGTTCGATGGGATCGGCGTCAAGACCGAGCAGGCGACCGCCCGGTGTCAGGCGCGCAAGGATTTCCCGGGCGTGGCCACCGTAGCCGAGGGTGCAATCCGCCGCGCTCTCTCCGGGTTGTGGCGCCAGCGTTTCTAAAATTTCGGCCACCATGATCGGCCGGTGCGTGCCGGCGGGCGTCTTGCCAGAAGCGAGCACCTTTGCGACGATGGCCGAGTGGCGGGCAGAATCGTGCTCCTTGTATTTGTCCGCGAAATGGCGCGGATTTTTACCCGCATAACGCGGCCGGCGGCGATGAGGTAACGCCGCCGGTGCGGGGGCCGAACTGGGATCAGGTCCGTCGAGCATGGGAGATGATGAGGTCGGCGGATAGCCGCGTTGTTCGCATGGATTCGAATCCGCTCCGCCTCGGCAGATGGGTCCCTTCTACCTCGCGGCACCACGCATCCACGGCTTCCTCGAGCTCTACGGCTGCACGATTATTCATGGCCTGCTTTGCGGAAAGCTCTCGCCCATTGCGTCACCTGCCGCCCTCGAATAATCCGACAAACGCCTTCGGCACCACGGCGGCGGAGCGGCAGTTTTTTTCGACGAGGATTTTGGCGGCCCATTTGTTCACTTCGTCGCGCGTGATGGTGTTCAACAGGCCGTCGTGGAGCGTGACGATTTCAGCGATCTCCTCCGGGCGTTCCTGCGCGCGCATCAGCGTGTTGACCAGAAATCCGTTTTCCCGAAACGCCTGCTTCAGTTGGCTGCGCAGGATGCCGCGGGCGCCGATAAACTCGCCCTCCCCCACGCCCTTGGCCGCGACCTCCGCGCCGATGGCGGTGATGAGCGGCGCGATTTTCGTGGAGTCATTCGGCGCGCAGTCGATCTGCGCGCGCATCAGCCCAAAGTTCGCGAAACCGTCGTAGGCCTGAAACTCCGCCGAAGGCGAATAGGCCAACCCGAGCTTCTCCCGCATTTCACCACGCACGCGAATTTCCAGAATCTTCGCCAACAGCTCGAGTGCCGCCTGATCGCGCACATGGATTGGTTCCGTCACCGGCCAGGTGCCGACGACGAGGCCCATGTTCTGCTCCCCCACAAACTCGATCCGGGTGAAACCGGGGTCGGCGGTGACTGCCACGGGTTTCGGCGGCGCAGCCGTCGTCTTCGTGAGCGGACGCGGGCGCAGCGCGCCGAGCGTCTGACTCATCGTCTTTACCGCAATCTCCTCCGTCACGTCGCCGGCGATCGTTACCTCCACGTAGCCGCGGGCGAGCGCCGGCTCCATCCACCGGCGCACGTCGAGGACGCTCATCGCGACGTAGTCGAGCGGCGAGCCCGAGGTAAACCTCGCATCCCCCTTGAACAAGTGATCCGTGAGCGCTCGCATCCCGTCGCCCAGCCCCGTCGTGCTTGAGAGGCGCCCCATGGCGGCGACCATCCGCTGGTCGCGGTGCACGTAGCTGTTGAATTGCGGCGAGTGGAGAAAATCCGCGACCAGTCCGAGGAAAGATTCCATCTGCTCCGCCGCCATCAGCCCGCGAAACGCGAAGGCGTCGCGGTCAGCGATATCGAAGCTAAATTCCAAAAACCTCTCCTCCACCAGCGCGCGCATCACCTCCGGTCGGAAATGCACCGCCCCGCCCGCGAGCAGCGTGTTCAGCCCAAATTCCTTCAGCGCCGGCTTGTTTCCCGGCATCTCCAACAGCCCCGAACCAACCCGCACCACCAAGCGGACGAGTCCAGGTTCCTGCCGGCCGGCGACAAAATTTAAGCGCACGTTGTTGCCAAAGCGCAGCAACTTCGCCCCCAACGACGGTAGCTCGCGGCGTTCGACGACTGCGGTCGGAGCGGCGAATTTCGGCAGCACAAAAGGCGTCTCCTTGTGCTGCCGCGGCATGACTTGCCCGAATCCCGTCCGCCGCGCCTGCTGCACCTCCTGAATGATTTTCTCGCCGGACAATTCGAGATCAACGCCGCCCGAAACGTGAAACGACATCGCGTCCGTCACCCACAGGCTGCGAAAAACTTTCTGCGCCTCGGCTGCGCTAAATTTTTCCAGCCACTCGCTCGTCCAAGCATATTGCTGCTCGAAGCCTTGGAAGACCGTGTGCGTGGTGATCGAATCCGTCAGCGCCTCGCAAAACGCCGCCGGATCCAGCGTGGGCAACTGGTCGGCCAAGTGACTCGCCAGCTTTAGCTCACGCCGCCGGTGCGTTTCGATATCCTCGCGATCCAGCCCGCGCTCCAGTGTCAGCCGAATCAGCTGATCGAGAGAACGCACGCCCTCGCGCCAGCCGGAGGCAGGGACGGCGACGGTCGCCGCCGCCACTCCGTAGCCTAGCAACTCCTCGAAGGCCGTCTGCGGCGCCGCTCCCTCGGCATCCGCTCGCAAGCGATCACCAAACACCTCCATCACAAACTGGCGGCGCTGCCGCTCCACGTGAGCCTCGCGCGAGTCAGGCAACTGCTTCGCCGGCGGAGCCAGCACACACGCCGCCTCGATTGAGGCGGATCCCACCCCGCTGATCCGAAACACTCCCGCCCGCAGGCTCCGCGCTTCGAGTTTGCCTTCGTCCCGCCCCGGAATCGGCTCCGCCGGACGGACCATATCGCTGAACAATTCGCGCACTTGAGCCTCCATCCCCGCCGGATCGAAGTCGCCTGCGCCCACCAGCACCATCAAATCCGGCCGGTAGTTCCGCTTGTAGAAGGCGAGGAATTGCTCGCGGGTGAATTTCGCGATCAGTTCCTCGCTGCCGCCCGGCGCGCGATTGGGAAACTGCAATCCTCGAAACACGACCGGCATCGAAGCCTGCTGCTGCTGGCCCGAGAGATTGTTGCGGTTCCGCAACTCGGCGAGCACGACCCGCCGCTCCTGCTCGATGGCCCGCGGTTCGAAGCTTACTCCGTCGCCGAAGTCGCGAAAGAGCCGGAGCCCCTCGCGCAGGAGCGCGGCGTCGGTCTCGCGGAAATCGAGCCGAAACGCCGTGTAGTCGAAGGTCGTCACCGCATTCACATCGCTGCCGTATTCGATGCCGAGCCGCTGGAAGAGCGACGTCATGTCCTCCGCCTTGAAGTGGGTCGATCCGCCGAACGCGAGATGCTCGATGTAGTGCGCGATGCCGAGTTCGTCCGTCCGCTCGTCGAGCGACCCGGCCAGCACGATCAATTGCAGGGCGACACGGCCGGGCACGCCCGCGTGCGGCCGGAGCGCGTAGCGAAAGCCATTGTCGAGCCGGCCCCAAGTCACCTTCGGATCGGGCGCGATGCTTCTTGGAGTTTCGTGCGCCCACTTGCCACCGCGCGGGCCGGTTATTTCCGGGCTGCGTGCCCCCTCGGCGGTCGCGCCCAATGTCATCGCCGCTGCCAGTAGAAAAAGGGTGCGCCTCATGTTGACCGCGCGAAACGTGGGCGAAGTCCGGCGAAGGGCAACCCTGCGCTCGGCCCAGTGCGAGGCTTATTCGCCGCTTCCGGCTGGATTTTCGCCCCCCGCTGGGCCACTGGTTCCCATCTATGAAACTTCCCCTCACCCTCCTGGCGGCGGCGATTTTCGCCGCGAGCGCCGGCGCCGATGAAGGCATGTGGCTCTACTCCGCCCCGCCGCGCGAGCAGATCAAAAAGAAATACGGCTTCGATGTCACCGACGCCTGGCTCGAACACCTGATGAAGTCCTCGGTCCGCTTCAATAGCGGCGGCTCCGGCTCCATCGTCTCGGCTGACGGCCTAGTCATCACCAACCACCACGTCGGCGCCGACGACCTCCAAAAACTCGGGGACGAGAAAAACAATTATCTCCGCGACGGTTTCCACGCGAAGACCTCCGCCGACGAAAAAAAGTGCGTCGATCTCGAGCTCAACGTCCTCCAGTCGATCGAGGATGTGACCGTCCGCGTGAATTCCGCGCTGCCTCCCGGTGCCAAGGGCGACGAAGCCGTGAAGGCCCGGCGCAGCATCACCGCCGAGATTGAAAAGGAGTCGCTCGACCAGACCGGCCTGCGCAGCGACGTCGTCACGCTCTGGCAGGGCGGCGCCTATCACCTCTACCGTTTCAAGAAATATACCGACGTGCGTCTCGTGTTCGCACCCGAACAGCAGGCGGCGTTTTTCGGCGGCGATCCGGACAACTTCGAATTTCCCCGCTACGATCTCGATGTCTGCCTCTTCCGGATCTACGAAAACAACCAGCCGGCGAAGGTCCCGCACTTTCTGAAGTGGTCGCAAGCGGGCACCAAGGAAGGCGAACTCACGTTTGTCTCCGGCCACCCCGGCAGCACGAACCGGCAGTTCACCATGGCTGAACTCGAGTTTCTCCGCGACGTGCAGTATCCCTACGTCGTGCCGCGCCTCAAGCGCCTGGAGGTCGCGCTGAAAAACTGGAGCGAGCGCACCGAGGAAAACGCCCGCCGCGCAAAAGAGGACCTCTTCGGCATCCAGAACACCCGCAAGGTTTATGACGGCCGCCAAAACGGTCTCTACTCCCCCGCCATCATGGTGCCGAAGGCGGCGCAGGAAAAGGCGTTCAAGCAGCAGGCCGGCGACCGCGCCGATGGCACCGAGGTGCGCGCCGCCTACGACCGCATCGCCGAAGCCGTCGGCGTGCAGATGAAAATCTACAAACCATTCCGCCAGCTTGAGGGCGGCCACGCGCTCGCCTCCGATTCATTCGGTCTCGCGCGCAATCTCCTCCGCGCCGGCGACGAACGCCCCAAGCCCAATGGCGAGCGCCTGAAAGAATTCGGCGATGCCCGTAAGGAGTCCTTCGAACTCGCGCTGTTCTCCGACAAGCCCGTTTACGCCGACCTCGAAATCCTCACGCTCACCGAGGCGCTCACCATCATGGCCGAAACCGCTGGCTTCAATGATCCCCTCGCGCAGAAAATCCTCGCCGGTAAATCGCCGCGCGAGCGCGCCGCCGAACTCATCCACGGCACCAAAGTGCGCGAGGTCGCGTTCCGCAAACAGCACTACGAGGGCGGAGCCGCCGCCATCGCCGCCGCCAAGGATCCCATGATCGAGCTCGCGCGCCTTATCGATGCGCCCGCCCGTGCGCTGCGCAAGGAGTGGGAAGCCGCCGACGAAACCAAGAAGCAGGCGCACAGCACGATTGAGAAAGCGCGCTTCGCCCTCGAAGGACCGACCCGCGCGCCCGACGCGACCTTCACCCTGCGCCTCAGCTACGGCCCCGTGCTCGGCTACGAGGAAGCCGGCGAAAAGATCGCCCCCTACACCGACTTCGCCGGTCTCTACGCGCGCAATGCTGAACACAAAAACAAGGAGCCCTTCGACCTGCCCAAGCGTTGGTTCGACAAAAAATCAGCCATCGACCTGAAAACGCCGTTCAACTTCGTGAGCACGGCCGACATCATCGGCGGCAACAGCGGCAGCCCCGTCGTCAACACCGCCGGCGAGTTCGTCGGCATCATCTTCGACGGCAATCTCGCGAGCCTCGTGCTCGACTTCGCCTACGAAGACCGCGTCGCCCGCGCCATCAGTGTGGATTGCCGCGGCATCATCGAGGCGATGAAGAAGGTCTATGGCGTCGACGCGCTCGTGAACGAGCTTCTTAACGGCAAACGCTGACGGCCCGCCATCACAACGAGCGGAAGCGGTTAGACCACGACCCGCCTCCGCTCGATTGATTCGCAGAGCTCGGCGAACATCGCCGTGAGCCGGCGCGCGCTCGCCCGATCATAGTGCCCCGGGATAATCCACCGCGCGCCGATGGCCCGGGCTTTCCGCAGGCTCGGCCGGACCAGGCTCGGCGCGCTGGTGAAAATTGCCGGCGAGATCTGCGTCCGCATCAAAAACCTGGCCCACAGGTCGCCCGTGAACAGCACGTCGTGTTTCACCGCGTAAAAGCCGCAGTGGCCCAGCGTGTGCCCGGGCAGATGCACCACGCGCAACCCGCCCCAAAACGGCAGCACCTCGCCGTCCATGATGGGCTCATCGATATTCGCCGGACGATACCGCCACACGGCGCGACCCAGCGCCTCCATCGCGCCGCAAACCCGCGCGACCCCGCGATAGGGAAACGTGCCGTCGATATGGGGTTGCTCCAACGGATGCGCATACACCGGCGCGCCCGTCCATGCCTTGAGCTCCGCCAAGCTGCCCGCGTGATCGAGATGGCCGTGCGTCAGCAGAATTGCCCGCACGTCACGCGGACTGGCGCCTAGTTCCCCGATCTTCCGCCGAATCCGCGCGCCGTCCACGGGCAAACCCGCGTCGAGAATCACGATCCCGCCGTCATCTTCAACCAGCAGGTGCGGCACACTCATGCGGCCGCGCACGGGAAAGAGGCCTCGCGGCCAACCCGGCACTTCGCATCCGAGCCCAGCGCGTTCGGCCCTCATCCGGTCTGCTGCCCGACTAGCGGCGCTGCTTCATCGCCTGATCGACCTCGCGCATCACGGCGCGTTTCCGCAGGTCGTCGCGGCGATCGAACTGCTTCTTGCCCGTCGCCAGCGCGACCTCGACCTTCACCAGCGCATCCTTGAAATACATCCGCAGCGGGACCAGCGCCCGCGCGCCGCCGGCTTCAAGCACCCCCCGAATCTTGTCGATGTGTCGGCGGTGCAGGAGGAGTTTGCGGATGCGTTTGGCGTCGTGGTTGTTGATGTTGCCGAACGCGTATTGCTCGATGTGGGCGTTGTGCAGCCAAATTTCCCCCTTCTCGACGCGCGCGAAGGCGTCGCTGATCTGGGCCTTGCCGGCGCGAATCGACTTCACCTCGGTCCCGCGCAGATGGATGCCCGCCTCGAATCGTTCGTCGACGGTGTAGTCGCGCAGCGCCTTCGAATTCCGAATCTCGGTAAAGCGGGCGGCATCTTTTTTTTGAGCGGCCATGGCGGGTTGGGAAATGGTGGTGGACGGACAGACTGGGCGAAAAAAAAGGCGGCCCGATTCCGCTTAGCAGAACAGGGCCGCCCAAAGTTGCAAACGCCGCGTGGCTCAGGTCGCGAGCTCGTGGCTGATCTTGCCCTCGATGATTTCGCGCAGGGCGGTATCCTCGGCGGAAAGCTTCTCAAGCGATTCGACCAGCGGGCGGTTGCCGCGGCGAAGCTGCTTCACGCGGCGCGAAACCAAATTGATCAGGATATTCGGATCGGTGATCGTTTGCTGGGCCTCT
>JBDSGI010000060.1:0-9824 GCA_039919035.1 Opitutaceae bacterium | reverse complement strand
GCGGCATTTTCTTCAGCACCGCCTCAGCGGGCACCGGCGGCTGCGGCCGGACTGGGGTGGATTTCACCGCGCGCGCGATCCGCTGCGGGGTCGGTTTGCCCGCGAGCACGAAGGCCACATCGGTGCTAAGACGATGTTGGTGCGAAAAGCTGCGCGCCTCAGACAACCACGCCAGCCCCGTATAAACGCCGACCTGCGGCGTGTTCGCGCATCCCCACGCCACCATTAGCAGCCAGAATGGCCACCGGGCAGAAGCGGAGCGGGTTGAGGTGAGCATGACCACTATGATTCGTCTGGGCGACGAAGCGGGATGCAGAAAGTTTTCCATCAAGACGAGCTGGCATGATCCACTCGCCACTCTCGTGCGTGCGGCGTTGACAATCCGTCGTCCCATTCGCTGCCTAACCGCATGACCGCTCTCCGTCGCATCATCGCCCTCGCGATGCTAGCCGCTTGGCTGCCGGCGACGCTGCATTGCGCGATCGAGGCCGCCGGACTGGACCAGTGGTTGGGTTGCCACGACGAGGCCGCCCACGATGCGAGTCACTGCACGGACGACGCCTGCCACGCCATCGAAGGCGTCGCCTATAAGCCCGATGCCGCTCCGATCCAGGTCCCGGTCCCCTCTCTCACGCTTGTTTGCCACAGCCTGATTTGCGTCGCGGTTTCGGCCGAACGCAGCGCGCCCACGCCGGTGGTTGCGCCCCCGGTCGAGCCGCCGCGCCTGTTGCAGCGGTGGCACTTCGTCCGTCGCGCCGCGCCATCCGCGCGCGCCCCCGCCTGCATCGCCTAATCGGCTCCTGCGCGAGCTGACCGTGCGTTTTGCCGCGTGCCCCCGTCGGGCACAGCCGGGCGCGTTTCCGCGCCTGCACCTGCATTCACCTGCTAATTTCCCCGCTGTTTTTCCGCTATGTCGCCGTTTCATTTTTTTATCCCACTCGCCCTCGCCACCGCCGCCCTCGGCGCCGAGCCCGCGCCCTTCATCTTGCGCGAAGCCCTGGCCGCCGCCCTGCAAAAAAACCCTGCCCTCCGCGCCCAGTCTTTCGAGAGCCGCGTCGCCGCCGCCCGCCTCGCGCAGGCCGCCGTCCGGCCGAATCCCGAACTCTCCCTCTCTGCGGAAAACTTTCTCGGCACAGGCGCCCTCTCCGGGGTGAAAAGCCTCGAGACCACGCTCCAGCTCAGCCAAGCCATCGATCTCGGCGGCAGCCGCGCACGCCAGATCGATGCCGCCACGAGCGAGCGCGCCCTCGCCGACGCCGACTACGAGGCGAAGCGCCTCGGTGTGCTTGCCGAGGTCGCGCGCCGCTTTACCGAGGCGGTGGCCGACGCCGAGCGTCTCGCCGCCGCCCAGCGCGCGCGCGCGCTCGGCGAGCAAACGGTCGCCGCCGTCCTCACCCGCGTTGAAGCCGCAGTCGCCCCGCGCACGGAACTCAACCGCGCCCGCGCCGCGCTCGCCCTCCTCCGCCTCGAGGAGGAGCACGCCGAACACGAATTGCTCGTCTGCCGCCAGTCGCTCGCCGCCGCCATCGGCGAGCCCGACCCCGGCTTCGGCCCCATCCGCGGTGATCTGCTCACGCTCCCGGCCGTGCCCGAATTCGCAACGCTGGCGGCGCGGATCGAATCCAGCCCCGGCCTCGCGCGCTTCGGCCCCGAGGCCCGCTGGCGCGAGGCCCAGCTCCGCCTCGCGCAAAGCCTCCGCCGCACCGGCCTGCGCGTGAGCGGCGGCCTGCGCCGCATCGAGGCCACCGACAATTTTGGCTTCGTCGCGGGCCTCTCGCTCCCACTGCCCGCGCGCGATCAGACCGCCGGAGCCATCCGCGAGGCCCGCGAGCGCCGTGCGCAGCTCGATGTCGCCGCCGAGGCGGCGCGCTTGGAACTGCGCGCCACGCTTTTCGCCGTGTATCAGGAAATGCTCCATGCCCGCACCGCCCTCGCCGCCCTGCGCGATGAAGTCGTCCCGCTGGCCGAGGAAACTCTGGCCCTCGCGACGGCCAGCTATCGCGCCGGCCGCAGCGCCCTCACCGAAATCCTCGACGCACAAAAGGAACTGCTCGAATTCCGACGGCAGATCGTCGCCCAAGCCGCCGCGTTCCACCTCCACCTCGTCGAACTTGAACGCCTCCTCGGCGCTGCCCTCTCCTAATCTCCCTCCCGCCCATGAACTGGAAACTTCCTCTCTCCCTCCTCGTCGTCCTCGCCCTCGGCGTCGGCGGCTACTTCTTCCTCGCCCGCCCCGGCTCGCACGCCGACGACGATCACGCGGGCCCCAATCACGGCCACGGTCACGGACACGACGACCACGACAAACCCGCGGAACCCAAGGGTCCGCACGGCGGACGCCTCCTGCGCGACGGCATTTTTTCTCTCGAACTCTCGATCGTCGAGCAGGGCCGCCCGCCTGAATTTCGCGCGTGGTTTATCCACGGCGGCCAGCGCCTCGCCCCCGCCGCCGTGAAACTGACCGTCACGCTCCAGCGCCCCGGCGATGTCACCGAGACCTTCACCTTCACCCCCGAAGGCGACTACGCCCAGAGTTCCGGCCCCGTCCTCGAGCCTCACTCCTTCGACTACACGATCACGGCCGAATACTCCGGCCGCACCCACCGCTGGGCCTTCGCCGCTCCCGAGATGCAAACCACGATCTCCGCCGCCGCGACCGCGCGTGCCGGCGTCACCGTGGAGCCCGCCGGCCCCGCTACGCTCCGGGAGCCCCTCGCCGTTTACGGCCAGGTAAAACTCAACGCCGACAAACTCGGCCGCGCCGTCCCGCGTTTCGCCGGCCTCGTCCGCGAAGCCCGCAAGTCTCTCGGCGATCCCGTCGCCGCCGGCGAAGTCGTCGCCGTCGTCGAGACCAACGCCACCCTCGCCCTCATCGAGGTCCGCGCTCCGCTCGCCGGCACCATCGTCGAGCGCGCCGTCCAGCCCGGCGAAACGGCGACCGAAGGCGCCGCGCTCTACACCATCGCCGATCTTTCCAACGTGTGGATCGATCTCGGCATCCCGCAGCGCGACTCCGCCCGCGTCCACGTTGGCCAGCCCGTCGCGCTCCACCTTGATCCCGCCGATCCGTCTGCCGCCACAGCCGCAACTATCGCGTGGCTCTCGCCCACCGCGTCTGCCGCGGGCCAGATTTTTACCGCGCGCGTCGTTCTTCCGAATCCCGAGGGGCGCTGGCGCCCCGGGCTGGTCGTCACCGCCGATCTTCTCCTTGCCGAGACCACCGTGCCGGTCGCCGTGAAAACCTCCGCCCTCCAAACCCTCTTCGATTTCACCGTCGTCTTCTCGCAGCACGGCGAGATCTACCAGGCCCGCCCGCTCACGCTCGGCCGTCGCGGCGGCGGCTTCGTTGAAGTCCTCGCGGGCCTGCGCGCCGGCGAACGTTACGTCGTCGAGAATAGTTTTCTCATCAAGGCGGACATCGGCAAAGCCGGCGCCGAGCACGACCACTGAGCCAACCACCCGCCATGCTCGATAAAATCATCCAGGGTTCCATCCGCCACCGTTGGCTCGTGCTCGTGCTCACGCTCGGCGTCGCCGCCCTCGGCATATTCAACTTTCAACATCTCCCGATCGACGCCGTCCCCGACATCACCAACGTCCAGGTCCAGATCAACACCGGCGCTCCGGGCTACTCGCCGCTCGAGGTCGAGCAGCGACTCACCTTTCCGATCGAGACCGCCCTGGCCGGCCTGCCGCGCCTCGACCACACGCGCTCGCTGTCGCGCTACGGGCTCTCGCAGGTCACGGTCGTGTTTCAGGACGGCACCGACCTCTACTTCGCCCGCCAGCTGATCGCCGAGCGCCTGCTCCAAATGCGCAGCCAGCTTCCGCCGGGACGCGAGCCCATGATGGGCCCCATCGCGACCGGGCTCGGCGAGATTTTCATGTATACCGTCGAGGCCACGCCCCGCGCGCTGCGGCCGGATGGCTTGCCGTGGACGCCCGCCGATTTGCGCGAGGTGCAGGACTGGGTGATCAAGCCGCAGCTCCGCACCGTGCCCGGCGTCATCGAGGTCAACACCTCCGGCGGCTTCGTGAAGGAATACCACGTCACGCCCGCGCCCGCCCGGCTCGCGATCCATGGCCTCACCTTCGCCGACCTCGTCGAAGTGCTCACGCAAAACAACACCAACGTCGGCGCCGGCTACATCGAGCGCTCCGGCGAGCAATACCTCATCCGCGTCCCCGGCCAGCTCGCCAACCTCGCCGAGATCGGCGCCGTCGTCCTCGCCCATCGCGGCGGCCAACCCATCCGCGTGCGCGATGTTGCCGAGGTTGCCGCGAGCCATGGCCTGCGCACCGGCGCCGCCACCAAAGACGGCCGCGAAACTGTCCTCGGCACCGCCATGATGCTCAAGGGCGAGAATCCCCGCGAGGTCGCCGCCCGCGTCGCCACCCGCCTCGCCGCCATCGGCCGCAGCCTGCCCCCCGGCATCACCACCACCACGATCTACGACCGCACCGCCCTCGTCGATCGCACCATCGCCACCGTGAAAGCCAACCTCCTCGAAGGCGCGCTGCTCGTCGTCGTCGTGCTGTTTCTCCTGCTCGGCAACATCCGCGCCGCCCTCATCACCGCCGCCGTCATCCCGCTTGCGATGCTCTTCACGATCACCGGCATGGTGGCGAATCGCGTCTCGGGCAACTTGATGAGTCTCGGCGCCCTCGACTTCGGCCTCATCGTGGACGGCGCCGTCATCATTATCGAAAACTGCCTCCGCCGCTTCGGCCAGGAGCAACACCGCCTCGGCCGCCTGCACACCAAACCCGAGCGCCTCGCCCTCGCCTACGAGGCCACGCGCGAGGTCCGCGGCGCCACCATGTTCGGCGAACTCATCATCGCCATCGTTTACGTGCCCATCTTCGCCCTCACCGGCGTCGAGGGGAAAATGTTTCACCCGATGGCCTTCACCGTCGTCGCCGCTCTGCTCGGCGCGATGATTCTCTCGATGACGTTTGTCCCCGCCGCCGTCGCGATCTTCGTCACCGGCAAAGTCTCGGAAAAGGACAACCCCGCCATCCGCGGCGCCAAGGCGCTCTATCTCCCCGTGCTGCGCTTTGTCCTGTCGGTGCGCCCCGCCGCCGTGCTCGCCGCCGTCCTCCTCCTCGCCCTCTCCGCGCTTACCGCGTCGAAGCTTGGCCGCGAATTCATCCCGAGCCTTGACGAGGGCGACATCGCCATGCACGCGCTCCGCATCCCCGGCATCAGCCTCACCCAAGCCGTGGCGATGCAGCACGACTTGGAAAAACGCATCCTCGAGCTGCCCGAGGTCGCCCGCATCTCCAACAAGATCGGCACCGACGATCTCGCCAACGACCCGATGCCACCCGGCGTCGCCGATGGCATCGTCATCCTGAAACCGCGCTCCGCCTGGCCCGATCCCAAAAAACCGAAGCGTCAGGTCGTCGCCGAACTCGGCAAGCTCGTCGAGACGGTCCCCGGCAACAACTACGAGTTCACCCAGCCAATCCAGATGCGGTTCAACGAACTCATCTCCGGCGTCCGTGCGGATGTCGCCGTGAAAGTTTACGGCGACGACCTCGCCGGGATGAACGCCACCGCGAAACAAATCGCCGCCGTCCTCGCCGCCGTGCCCGGCGCCGCCGACGTGAAAGTCGAACAGACCACCGGCCTGCCCATCCTCACGGTGCACCTCGATCGCGAAGCTCTCGCCCGCCACGGCCTCGCCCTCGGCGCGGTGCAGGCCCTCGTCTCGACCGCGATGGGCGGCACCCCCGTCGGTCAAATCTTCGAAGGCGACCGTCGTTTCGATCTCGTCGTCCGCCTCCCCGAAAATCTCCGCAACGATCTCGACGCCCTATCGAACCTCCCCATTCCCCTCCCGCCTTCCGAATCATCTGAAATTTCAATTCCAAAATCTGAGCTGCGCACGACGCGCACCATCCCCCTCCGCGAAGTCGCCACCATCGCCATCGCCCCCGGCCCGAATCAGATCAGCCGCGAAAACGGCAAACGCAGCGTCGTCGTAACCGCCAACGTCCGCGATCGCGATCTCGGCGGCTTCGTCACCGAGGCGCAGGCCCGCATCGACACCGGCGTGAAACTCACGCCCGGCACGTGGCTCGGCTACGGCGGCACCTTTGAGCAACTGCTCTCCGCCACTAGGCGCCTGCAAATCGTCGTGCCCGTCGCCCTCGCGCTCATCTTCGGCCTGCTCTTCCTGAGTTTCGGCAGTGTCCGCGACGCTGCGCTCGTCTTCACCGGCGTGCCCCTCGCACTCACGGGCGGAGTCGCGGCGCTAGCGCTGCGCGACATCCCGTTCTCCATCTCCGCTGGCGTGGGCTTCATCGCGCTCTCCGGCGTCGCCGTGCTCAACGGCCTCGTGATGATTTCCTTCATCCGCACGCTCCGCGAACAAGGGCTCCCGCTCGACGCCGCGATCGAGGGAGGCTGCCTCACGCGGCTCCGTCCCGTGTTGATGACCGCCCTCGTCGCCAGCCTCGGCTTCGTCCCGATGGCCCTCGCCACCGGCGCCGGCGCCGAAGTCCAGCGCCCGCTCGCGACCGTCGTGATCGGCGGCATCATCAGCTCGACCGTGCTCACGCTGCTCCTGCTGCCGGCGTTTTATCGCCTCGCGCATCGCGACAAATGACCCTGGCCAGCCCACCGTTTCTCGCTGTCACGGAGAACTTGCTCCGAAGCCTCGCGGCGCGGATGAAAGAGACTTCGATTTCAACCGCTCGCTCATGAAAACAATTCCCCGTCTCACCCTTGCCGCCGCCCTCGTCTTCGCGTTCTCCGCCTGCGCGAAAAAAGATCCCCATGCCGGCCACGATCACTCCACGCACAAGCACGACCACGAGCACAAGGCCCCGCACGGCGGCACGGCGGTGGTGCTCGGGAAGGAAGCCTTCCACCTCGAACTCGTCCGCGACGCCGCCGCCGGCAAGCTCACCGCCTATGTGCTCGACGGCGAGATGGAGAATTTCATCCGTCTCAAAGCCGCCGCGTTCGAGGTCGCCGTCACCAGCGGCTCAGCTCCCCGCCGCCTCACCTTCCAACCCGTCGCCAACTCGGCGACCGGCGAGACGGTCGGCGACACCTCGCAATTCGAAGCGTCGGCCGACTGGCTAAAAACCACCACCGCCTTTGACGCCACCCTCGTCTCCCTCGAAATCCGCGGCACCACCTTTGCCGCCGTCGCCTTCAATTTCCCCAAGGGCAACGAATAGTTGCCGGCGCGTCCCGTGCAGGTCGAGTTCATCGCCGCAGCGCGTCGTGCAGCTCGTTCACCACGACCTTCACCACCGCGATCAGCACCGGCAGGCTCTCGGGCGGGGGCCGCATCACTTTCGGCGCCTTCGTCGCACCCTCGAAAATCTCCGCCACCAAAATCTGAATCAGCGCGGGTTGCCGGCAGCCCGCCGTGATTCCGTTGATCATCTCTTTCGACCCGCCGCTCAACCAGCGCGGCACCGCCTCGATTTCCTTCACCAGTGCCGCGCACATCGCGTCCTCGCTCAGCACCGGTGCGCGCCGCCCGACCGGCACGAGCGTGAACCACGCATGCAGGAGAAACGTGATGAGAAACTGAAAATCCTCCTCGGCCAGATGGTCCGCCGTGATCCGGTCTGCCACATCAAGCAGTTCCGAACCGCTCGCTTCGAGTTCATCCATGGCCGCCGCCGCCGTGTCGAAACCGGCCAGCGCCGCATCCATTCTCACCCCGGCTTCCTCCAGACTGAGCGGCGCATCTGGCAGCGGATCGGCCTTCGGTCGCGTGGGATCGACGGCTGGGAAGGCATCGGCCGTCTCATCCTCATCGTCGATCGCGTCCTCATCAGGCAAATCCACACTGACCGTTGCCCGCCGCGGCGGCGGCGGAAAATCGAGTTCCACTAGGCCCAGCTCGCGCACGAGCCAGTTGATGTCGTCGGTCCCGCCGGTGCGCAGGTTTTCTGCATCGAGGCTGCGCATCCGGCTCTTCACGAGCCGAAGCAACGCCGGTCGCAATGCCGCATCCGCCGCCGCCTCGCGCGGGGTGCGTCCACCGAGCGCCGGGATCGTCTCGTCCGGGAAGGCCTTCAGGCTCTCCCGCCGCAACCCGGCAATCATCTCGTCCGGCGCGCCCTCGGCCACCGGCAGACGGACGCGCGATGACATCAGGGATAATTGGTCGATCTTCTCCAGCAAGCGGGGCGGCACGAGCCCCGCCGCCGCGACCGGTTCCTCCAACGCCATTCGGACCCCGAGATCGTCGCGGCGTTCGCTCGTGAATTTAACCAGGCTGCCCAGTCGTGCCTCGAATCCCGACCGCAACCGGGCCAGCCGGGCCGCCCCCATCGCCTCGATCCGGCACGACGTGTTCCCCAGCAGCACACGGCCGACGACCGCGCGCCCGCCTGCCGGCAGCGTGCCCGCGTGGTGCGCGGCCGGATCATCGAGCCACACCCACGCGGCCGAAAAGCCCTCCGCCCGCTCTTTGTCACTCAATTCGTCGTCGGCGACGGCCGGTTCGCGTCCGAGCTTCTTCCGGATCCCGGCGGGTGGAGCCTCCAACGCGTAGGTCGCCACGCCCCACTGCGCGTCGATGCCCGTGAGCATCCGGCGCCGGCGTTCGTGCGCCGTGGCCGTGAGCGCCTCATCAATCCGCACGAAATTTTCCGCGCGCCATCGACCGGCCGCCTCGCCCTCCGCCGGAGCGCCCAACTGCCGCGCGATCTCGCCCACGATCTCGTCCGGCGAAAAACCGCCCATCTCCGGCAGCTTGATGGCCGTGCCCGACATCCGCCAGAAATGCGGCAGCGGATAACACCACGCCACGTAACCCTCAAAGCGGCCGGCCCGCGCCGCCAGCCCGCGATCCACGATGCGGCGCGGTGGCTCGCCCGGCGCGAGCAAGTCCACCGCCTCCACCTGATCGGCATCGATCACGCGGTGAATCTCCAGCAGCGCCACGCGCGTCCGCATCTTCGCCCGGAGAAACACCCGCTCGTCGTTCGCGAGGCCCGGAAACCCGGCGCGTTCCCAGCGCTCCGCGCACGTCGCCCCCGCCGCATCGCGCGCGAAAAATAGCCGCCACGAAAAAAACGCGTGCGTCGCATGCCCGGACTTCGCGGCCATCGCACGCTGGATCTCCCGCTCCAGCACACCCTGGTCCGGCGCCTCGCGCAACAGCCACCCGACCGTCTTTCCGTCGAGTTCGTGCTCAAGCTCCAGCAGCCGTGAGTAGTGCTCCCGTGCGAAGGGATTGTGCGGGCATTCCGCCGGACACGCATAGGCACTGTGCCGGTTTTCCCCGCACTCCGCCGATGAAATCTCGCGCCCGACCGCCGGACACGCCCGCCGCTTGTTCGCCTTGCCCATGTTTTAAAACCGCCGATTGGAATCCTTCCAACCACGGACACCAGACTTTTCCCGCCCTCAAAGGCGCGTTTGCGTTCCATCCCTGCGCCCACACGCTGCCCAATCGAAAATCCGAAATCCAAAATCGAAAATTCTTCATGATTCCCGTCACCGTCCTCACCGGCTTCCTTGGCGCCGGCAAGACCACGCTCCTCAACCGCATTCTCACCGAGCACCACGGCAAGAAGCTCGCCGTGATCGAAAACGAATTCGGCGAGGTCGGCGTCGATCACCAGCTGGTGATTCAGAGCGAAGAGGAACTCTTCGAGATGAACAACGGCTGCATCTGCTGCTCTGTGCGCGGCGATCTCATCCGCATCCTCGGCCGCTTGCTCAAGCGCAAGGACAAGCTCGACGGCATCCTCATCGAAACCACCGGCCTCGCGAATCCCGCGCCCGTCGCGCAGACCTTCTTCACCGACGATGAGGTCAAGGCCGCCTTCAAGCTCGACGCCAT
>JBDSGI010000059.1:0-3252 GCA_039919035.1 Opitutaceae bacterium | reverse complement strand
GCGATCTCGCGCGCGAGGGGATCGTAGGCGGAACTCATCGCGTAGCGACCGAGGAGGGCATGGTCGTTGCGGCCGACGGCCGCGAGAATGCGCGCGAGCTTCTTGGTGGGAAACAACGACGGATGCGGGCACGCGGCGCCGAACGGCACGTAGCTCGGATCGGTGGCGAGCGTAAGCACCTCGGCGGTGAGATCGTTAATTCCCACGTAGCTGGGCTTGGCCATCGGGCGGGCCATGCGCGGCTCAGGCGCGTGCATCGGCAGTCGGGGCCGCACATAGTAGCCCGACTGGGGCCGCGCCTCGATCCAGCCGCGATTCTCAAGCAGCGTGTAGGCCTGCAACACGGTCGAAATGCTAACATCGCGCTGCAGCGACATGCGCCGCACCGAGGGCAAGCGATGGCCGGGCCGCAGCGTGCCCTGCTCGATGAGTTGTTCGAGGGAACGAGCCAGCTCCACATAAAGCGGGGCGGGCGCGGGGGCGGTGAGCGTCTGAATCATGGCGGAGAAATCTTAAAACAGAAGGCGGGGAGCGGGTAGGAGTAGCGACCGGAGTTTGCCACCAGCACAGTTCGGGACAATGAAACATTGTGACCATGACAATTTACGGCGTGCGGCGCTCGGCCCGGAGCGGGTGGCAGGTTGACAGCTAGGGAGACTTGGCGCGGGCTGGGCTCAAATGGGCGACCCGATGGATGAGTTCGAGCGACTGGCCGGCGCGATCATCACCCGCTTTGCCGGCCAAAAGATGCGTCCGATTCCCGCCGCGCAGATTTCCCGCGTGGCCCGGCAACTGGGGAGCCTCGTCGCGGAGCGCGGACTGCCTTCGCCGCTCGCCGAGGGCGAATGCGGCGCACCGGGCGGAATGGCGGAAGAGATTTGCGGTCCGCTCGTCGCCCGCGTGATCGAGGGCACGGACGACCCGCTGCTCGCCGACGCGGCGCGGCAATTGGTAAAGGCGTGTTTTTATCCGGAGTTCACGGAGTGTCGGGATTCGTTCCGCGAAGTAGCGGCCGATGGCACGTGTCGCCGGCAGGAACTGGCCCGCGCCATCGGCCGGATGAGCGGCGCGCACTGTGTGGATTGCCCGCACTGGGTGGCGTTGGCCCCGGCGGAGCACCGCGATTTTTTGCTGCGCGAATGGCGGGGCGATTGCACGGTTTTGGCGGAGCATCGTGGCGTGTTTCTGCCGGAAGATTTCCGTGCTTTGCGGCATTGGCTCCACGCGGCCGCGCGGCGCGATTAGCGGGGCGGGCAAACTCGCGGAATGTATGCTTGAGTTCCGCATGGGTATTGTCACACGGATCGTTTGGTTCGGTGGTTCGCTATGGGGCGCGTCGCCGTCCGTCTCCTTACTATTTACCGTCCAACCGCCGCTCTCGCATGCGAAAACTCCGCGCTGTCCTTATCGAAGACGAAACGATGTTTCGTCAGTTAATCCTTCTGACGCTGGGCAAGGTGAAGGATCTGCAGGTCATCGGGGAGTTTGGCCTCGGCAAGCCGGGCTTGGAGTTTTGCCTGCGCGAAAAACCAGACATGCTGGTGGTCGACTTGATGCTCCCGGACGTCAACGGGATGGAGATTGCCCGGGAGGTGCGAAAGGCGCTGCCCGAAACCAAGATTCTCGTCATCACCGCGCATCCGAGCGAGCGCTTGCCGGCGGATCTGATGGTGCTCGGCGTCAACGGCTACGTCGATAAGACCGAGCCGATCGAATACGTGCTGAGCGCGGTGGAGACGGTGCGCAACGGAGGGATGTTTTTCGCGAGCCGCGTCCGCGCCAAAGGCGGCAGCGCCCAAGGTGGGCTGATGGTTACGCGCCCCGTCCTGCAAGTGCCGCTCACCGAGCGGGAGCAGGAAATTGCGCGGTTGGTGGCGGCCGGCCAGATGTCGAAGGAGATCGCCTCGTCGTTGAATCTCAGTGTGCGCACGGTCGAAAAACACCGCGCCAACATCATGGAGAAAGTGGGCGTCCGCGAAGTCGCGAGTCTCACGCGGTGGTGCATTCAGGCCGGATTGGTTGACGCCTAAAGATCCTACGCGCGCGCGCCGCGCTTGGGCTACGTTCCGACGAACTCTCTGAGTGGAGTGGCGATCGCTTCGAATTCTACGACTAGGTGCTGGATCTCGGCCGACGTGAGGTCGGGCAGGCTGGCCTCGGCCAGCTTCGCCTCCAATCCGGCGAGTTTTTGCGAAAAATCGGATGCGCCGACGACGCGCGTGCTGCTTTTCATGCTATGAATCAGGCGATGCTGGGTCTTTCGCTCCGCGAGCGGCAGCGCGCCTAACGCGGAAGGAAAATCCCGCAGAAAGGTGCGGACGAGATTGCGAGCGTTGTCCTCGCCCACGACGGCGGCGAGTTCCAGGAGCGAGGGATTGGGCGGCGGTGTCACGCGAGCTTTAGGGCAGCGAAACCCGCCTTCGCCGCCAAACCAAAACCGGGGCGGAAAACGCTCACGGCGTCCGGGCTGGCGATTCGTCGTCGGGCGCGGCAGCCGCGAGTGGAGCGAGGCAGCGAGGCGGAGCGCATAGGTCTGTTCCAAGAGTGGGCGCACGCCTCGGCCGACACGGCCGGTGGTGCCGGGGAGCAGAAGGCGAGAACGACTCAATGACCACGAGTGAGCGCGTGATGGGGTGCACCCGGCAAGGCGGCGTGCGACTTGGGGCTACTGGGGCGCAGGCACGCGATCAGAGTCGGAGCCGTTTCGGGGCCTACAGCCAAAATCGACGGCGTGGCGGCGCCTAACCCGTCGAGCAACATCGACTGCACGGCTGGCCAGTGGTTGCACGGCGAGGGCAAGGGCGGGCGGGGCGCTGAGACCTTAACGCCGGCCAAGCATCGAGCCGTCCGCCGCCTTTTATTTCGATCCCTTCGTGGTTTCGCCCCGCGCCCGGTCGATCGCTCGATCGTAGACCCGGTGCAGGTCCTGCTCGATCCGGGCGCCGCCGAAACTGTTCTGCGCTAGGCCGAGCCGCCAGACCTCGAATTGTTGCGGCGTGAGGATCGTGCGGGCGGCGCGATCGGCTTCGGCCCAATCCAGCGCGCCGACGATGCCATGCTCGCCTTTCCGATACGCGGCGTTCGCCTGCGCGAGGGCACGCTCGAGCTGGTCCGCCTGCTGACCCGTCAGCGGGGCGAAGCGCGCCACCTGCACGGCAAAACCATCCACCGCGCCGCGCATCGGCGTCGCGCGTTCGAAGTCCTCGAATTCCTGCCGCCCCGCGGGTCCAAGCGCGTCAGTGAGCTCGCGCT
>JBDSGI010000058.1:0-4395 GCA_039919035.1 Opitutaceae bacterium | reverse complement strand
GCCTGATCGATCTGCAGAAAATCAACGACCATATCCGCCCCGAAGAAATCGCGCTCGCCCGCGAGCAACTTCAGCGCACCGGCGCCGCGATCGCGCAGGCGCGCCTGCGCCTCGACGCGCTCCGGCTTATCATCGAGGGTCCGCTGCAGGAAGACTGAGGCGGACATGAGACGGGCGGGTCGCACGCTAGCAGCGGCGCGGAACTTCAGCCCGCGCTCAGGTCCGAAAAGCGCGGCGCGAAGCCCCGGAATTGCGGTTGCCAGCGGCGACCCGGCCGCACGATCTTGACGCTCCGCCACCCCTTTGTTGCCCACCCTTTCCGCGTGTCCTCGCCCGATATTCCCAACCTCAATGGTTCCTGGCTGGAGTTGCCCAATGGGCGCACCTACTGGCTGAAGACGCGCTGCGCCATCGGCCGGCAGCCGGACAACGATTTGGTGCTGGAGGTGCCAGCCCTCTCCCGCCGGCACGCCCTGATTGTCGCCGAGGGCGGCGGCTACACCCTGAGCGATCTGCGCAGCCGCAACGGCACCTTCGTCAACCGCGCCGCCATCACGCGGCCCGTCCAGCTCAGGGACGGCGACGAAATCTGCCTCGGCGACGCGATTCTCCGCTATCGGTGCACGCGAAAGTTCGAACCGCCGGCGGCGCCGACGGACTTCGCCACCACCGCCCGGCTCGACCAGGTGAGGGAGCGGACATGCTGGCTGATGCTGGTCGATGTCGTCGGCTCCACCAACCTCAACGACCGGCTCGGCAGCGAGGCCGCGCTCCGCCAGATGCAGACGTGGATCACCGGGGTGCGGCCGCTCATCGAGAAAAATCACGGTCACATCAACGGCTACTTGGGCGACGCGATTTTTGCCTACTGGATTTCCGAGACGGCCACGCCCGGGTGCGTGCTCGATGCGCTGCGCGCGATCGAGGCGTGGCGGCCGTCAAGCCCGCTGGTGTTCCGCGTGGTCGTGCACCACGGCACCATTCTTTTCACGCACAGCGACCGCGGCGAGGAGCTGACCGGGCAGGCGGTGAATTTCGTCTTCCGCAGTGAGAAGCTGGCGAAGAACTTCGGCGCGCCCGCCATGCTCAGCGAAACCGCGATGCAGACCCTCGGGCTCGACGGCTACTGCGAGAGTTGCGGCGTGGCCGAAATTGAAGGCATGACCGGCCCGTTCGCCTTTTTTGCCCTGCCCGCCAGCTTCCGGCCGAAGCCGGCGTGACCGCGCGCTAGCGCGAGATATCGCTCTGCGTCAGGACGCGGAAATTGCGCCGCACCAGCGCTTGGGCGGCGACATCGGCATCCTCGACATTCATTGCCAGGGCGCAGCGGCCATCAGGTCGCTTCATGAAACTGTAGATGTAGTGAATGTTGATCTCGGCCTCAAGCAGCGCGGCCAGCACGCCGTTGAAGTCCGACTCGTCGTTGATCTCGACCGCGAGCACGGTGCATTCGGAATAGGGAAAATCATTGTTCACCATCAGCTCGCGCGCCTTGTCGGGGTCGTCGACGATCAGGCGGTCGATCGCGCAGTCGGTGTTGTCGAGAATCGTCAGCGCCATGATATGGACGTTGTGCGCCTTGAAGAGCGACGTGAGGTCGTGCAGGCGCCCGACCCGATTTTCGGTGAAAACCGAAAATTGCTTCACTGGATCGTTGGATGTCGTGCTGATCTCCGCGGCCATGGCCGGAGACGCTTGAGGACAAATGGACGGCGGGTCAATTGCGGGCTGGCAGCTGGTTTGCGCGGGCCGCTAGCGTGGCCGGATGCCCATTGAAGTTGCCCGCGAACACGCCGCGACCCAGCGCCGCGCCGAGGCCGGCGCGCGGTTGGTGTTGCGCGGCATCGCGCTGAACGCGGTGCTGGCGCTGGTAAAATTCGCCGGCGGGATCTTTGGTCACACCTATGCCTTGATTGCGGACGGCGCGGAATCGACGCTCGATGTCGTTTCGTCGCTGCTGGTGTGGGCGGGCTTTCGGGTGGCGGCGCGCCCGCCGGATGCGGATCATCCCTACGGTCACGGCAAGGCCGAGTCGCTCGCGGCGCTGGCGGTGGCGGGCTTCGTTTTCGCGATGGCCGCATGGATCGCATGGCACGCGGCCCACGAGATCATGACGCCGCACCAAGGCCCGGCCTGGTGGACGCTGCTGGTGCTCGGCGGAGTGATTGTGACGAAGCTGCGCTTCTCGCGAAAGATGATCGTGGCGAGCGAGGAGGTGGGCAGCACGCTGCTGGGCGTCGAGGCACTGCACCACTGGTCCGACGCTGTGACGTCCGCAGCGGCGTTTGCGGGGATCTGCGTCGCCTTGTGGGGCGGTCAGGGCTGGGAGACGGCGGACGACTGGGCGGCGCTCTTCGGCTGCGTCGTGATCGCGTTCAATGGCGTCACAATTTTCACCAAAGCGCTGCGCGACGTGATGGACACCGCGGTGGCGGCGGACTTCGAGCACGAGATTCGCACGCTGGCACTCGCGGTGCCCGGCGTGCAGGCGCTCGACAAAGTGCGCGTGCGCAAGAGCGGGCTCTCGCACCTCGTGGACATCCAGGTGCGCGTGGACGGCGAGCTCACCGTGCGTGAAGGCCACGATATCGCGCACGCCGTTAAAGATGCTCTGCTCGCCTCTGCGCCACATGCGATCAGCGATGTAACCGTCCACATCGAGCCGATCAACTGAGCGGAGAACACAGGCCGCCGCGCGAGAAGACGGCGGAGGATCGGTAACGGGGCAGGTCAAACCTCGCGGCCGCGTGAAGACGGAAAACAGCGGAGGGAATCAGAACACCCCTTTGATACCACAGGTGTAGAAGGTGCCCACGCGAACTTGGCTGATCGGGAAACTCGGATCGACCTGGTAGCGGTCCTCCGGGATGTTGAACAGGTTTCGCACTTGGAAGAATACGCCGGTCCGTTTCGTGAGCTGGTAGCCGCCATTAAGGTCGATCATCGTGCGGGCCTTGCGGTAGTTGATTACTCCGGTGGTGGAGAACGGCGTGGCGTCGGTCCACTTGCCGGCGACCCCGAACGTGACGCCGCGATGCCGGTAGCTGAGCCCGCCGCCGATCATGTGCGGGACCATGGCCGTGCGCCGGGCGCTGGCGTAGGTGCGCGTGTAGCTGGCGGAGGCGTTGAGGCCCTTGAGCAGACCTGGGAGAAACGAGAGCGCCTGGCTGTATTCGATCGTGGCGCCGCGGACGCGCAGCACGCCAGGGCGGTTGCCGGAGGAGATGAAGCGATAGTTGGCGTAGGTGGGATCGTCCTCGAAGCCGAACACCGAAGAGGGAAACTCCTGCGTAGTGACGCTGTTGCTGATGTCGTTTTGGAAGAGCGTGAGCGCGAGGTTGCCGACGGGCTCGAAGTAGTAGGCGACGCGACCGGAAAAGTTCTTGGAGCGCTCCGGCTGCAGATTTGGATTGGGCACAGTGGCCGTGAGCGTGGTTTCGTTGAAATCCAGCACGCCGCCCAGGTTGCCGATGGCGGGACGCGAGAGCGTGGAGCTGTAACCGAGATGAGCCTGAAGGTTTTCGCTGAAGCTATATTTCGCGCTTACCGAGGGGAAAAAATTGTCGTAGGCCGAGGTGCGCGTGACCTTGGGCTGGCTCATGAACTGGTAGGCGAGGCCCTCCACGGTGGTCGCGCGACCGGTGGCGGGCGTGACGACGAAGCCCGCCGCACGCAGGGCGGTGGCGGAGCGCGCCTGAAATTCACGGAGCGCGATTTCGTTGTTTTCCCACCGCAAGCCACCTTGCAGTTGGAGGCCACCGAGGCGGACGTTGGCCATGCCGTAGCTGGCGAGCTGGGTTTCCTTGATGTAGCTGGCGTTGTCGATGTAGGCCGTGTAAAAGTTGGCGGCGGTGGCGATGTTGGTGAACTGCGCAGGCTGTTCACGAAACAGCCGCGCGATCTCGGGGCGGTTGGGAAATACGGGCGGGCTGCCGGAAAGCGACGTGACATTGAGTCCGTTGGCGAGCTCCCACCGGTTGGCGGGAAACGCCAAGTTCGCGAAACTGCCCGTGGGACCGCCACCGGGACCGTCGTAGCGCCAGGTGAGCGCAGCGTTGGGATTGCGGAATCGATGGTAGTCTTGAGTGATCTTGGTGCCAAACTTGAGCCACGTGGGCAGGCGCCACGGCGCGGTCCAACGGACGTTGGCCTGACCTTGATAAATCTCTTGCTCAGAGAAGCGCGTGTCGTCGCCGATGCGGGGATTGGTAAAGTTAGCCGGGTTGCTAAGGTCGCGGCCGCCGGTCTGCACGATTTGCCAGTCCACGTCATTGAGCGCGGACCGGCGGAACTGGACAGTGAGGCCGGTGAGAGCGGCCGTGGAGACCGTCTGCGGGCCTACGCGCGGGAGCGCGACATATTGGTTGGTCGAGATGGTATAGTGCAGGCCGCCGT
>JBDSGI010000057.1:0-5229 GCA_039919035.1 Opitutaceae bacterium | reverse complement strand
CTCGGTCGCTTTGGGTCGCGCCCTCGATCTCGCCGTGCTGCCCGCCGAGCGGCAGCTCGTGCAACAACGCCTTGATGCGTGCCGGAGTGCGGGCGCGGCGGCCGCCCGCACCGGAGAGCTTGCCTCCGGCGGGCCGGGGGCGAGGCCGTGCCAGCCGCCTACTGATACCAACGTCCTTTGAAGATTGGGCTTCTGGCCGGTGGGGCCGCTTCTCCGCCAGCGGCCTGGGTTCCGGCCGGCGAATCGCCCTGCAACCCAGGCCGGCTCGGAGAGCCAGCCCCACCTCGGAATCGGCTGATAGTCACGGGACCTTGGTATTAGCCCCACCACTCTACCGCGGCGAAGTTAGCGTGCCCGGGGAGCACATCGCCCACGTAGAGTCGCGGCGCCTCGGGCCGGGTGCCGGTTTGCTTCAGAAAGTCCCTTTCACCCCCAGCGTGAGCTGCACGCTGTGTGACATTTCCTGATAACGGCGGGCGTAGGCGGGAGTTTGCGAGCCGTAGCGGTAGAGAACCTCCGGGACGTTAAAGAGATTCTGGCCGTTGAAATAGAGGAAGAGGTTCGGGCGAAGCTGATAGTCGAGATTCACATCAAGCGTCGTGCGACCTTTCACATATTCGAAGGCGTCAGGGCCGAGGGCGAGGATGGCGCCGCGTTTTTGCGTGCCGCGGTAATTCCATTTGGCGAGCACCGAGAAGGGCTTCCGGGTGTAGCTAAACCCAAAGTTGGCGCTCTCCGGAATGAAGCTGCCGAAATCAGCCTCGCGGCTGCCCTCGAGCTTGAGTTTCGTGCCGTTGGCAAACACGTCGATCGGGCGGCCCCACTCGCCCAGGACTCGCAGGGAATGGCGGATATTGAATTCCACGCCGGTGACGCGGGCGGCACTCGCGCTGTTGAAGGTCGTGCTGAGCTGCCAGCCGAGGTAGCGCGGATCGAGATCGAGGGCCACGAGGTCGGCGGCGGTGGCAGATTTCACCACGGCGCCGAAGAAGTCCTTGATATCCTTGCGGAAAACCCCGGCGCTGAAGAGGCCGCCCTGCGGGGTGTAGAACTCAAGGGAGAGATCGAAGTTGTCGGCCGTCCACGGGCGCAGACCGGTGTTGCGGACATTGATGCGGCCGGGAATTTGGTCGGGGTCGGGGACGTTGTCGGAAAAATCGGTTTCGTCGACGGTGGCGTTGGGGATGATGTTGGAGAAATCGGGCCGGCCATAGGTCTTGGCGTAGGCGGCCCGGAGGAGGAGGTTATCCTTCAGGTGATAGGTCAGGTGCAGGCTGGGATAGGCGCCGTCGTAGGTCCGATTGGCGCGGATGCCGCGCTCGGAACGAGTGAGGCGCAGCTCCTCGATCGAGCCGATGGCGCCGGCGTCCGCCCGGCGGATGCGGGCGCCGGCGGCGGTGTGGGCGAAGCTGCCGTCGGCATTGCGCTGCCAGACGGCGTTGGGATCGTTGCTCACGCCCTGGCCCTTGGCGGCGGTCTTTTCGTAGCGGACGCCGGCCAGCACTTTCAATCGATTGCGGAAAAGCCCCAACTCGGTCTGCGCATAGTAGGCGGTGACGTTTTCCTGGAGCCACTCGGAATTGTTGATGCGGAAAAGCTCCTCGGAAACTTGCTGCGCGGGCGTTTTCGAGAAAAGCGCGGGATTGGCCTTGAACGCATCCCAAGCCTTGTAGAGCGAAACCCAGGGCATGTTGCGGAACCCGAAATACTCCTCCTGGTTCACATAGTTCGTGACGCGATAGGGCGCGGGGGAGTCGGGGGTCGCGGCGTTGCCGTCGGGGCCGTTGTAAGTCCAGTTGATGCTCTCGCGGCGGACATCGCGGACCTGTTCGCGCTGCAGCACGCCGAGCTGCACCGCCGCGGGGAAGGAAAAGAAATCGAGGCTGCGGCGCACGTCGAGTTTGCCGTTGGTGAGGCTGTCGTTGATCGGGCGCGGCGTGGATTGCGCGGTGTTCAGGCGGTAGTTGTTGATGTCGTAGAGATCGACTTCGCGGTTGGCGTTGTCGAAGGCGCGGATCGTCTGCGGGCGGACGGCGGTGATGTCGCCGAGCGTGATGCGGGCGGGGTTTAGCAGGGTGATGCCGAGGGTGCGGAAGCGGCCCTCCGTGGTGTCTTGATAGCCGCCGAAAGAGTTGGATTTTCCGACGCCGGCGACGATACGCCATGTGCCGTTGTCGAAGCGGTAGCGCAGGCTCGCGGCCTTGGTGTCGAGCTGTTGGATCACGGACGCCCCGAGGCCCATGAGCGTGACGCCGCCGCGGCCGGTGGCGCCGGAAGTGAAGTTTTCGCCAAAGGTCAGCGGGACGCCGCCGGCGATGGTCGAAGTGGCGTTGGTGCCGGTGGTCAGGCCGATCGAGGCCTGCGAGCGGTCGGAAATGAAGCGGCCCCGCTCCAGGTTGAGCGAGAGGACGCCGCTCGGGGTGATGCGCCAGTCGGCGCGCACGCCGCCGGACACGCGACGGTTGGCCCGGGGGACGCTCGTAAGCTGGAACGACGAAAGAAAAGGTCGGCTAATCGACGCGTCAGTGCCCGCCGCTGCCGTGCTGTAGCCGCGCGGCACCCGTTGCTGCTCAATCCAGCGGTCCTGGCTTTGCGCCGTGAAGACGAGGCCGAACGTCTTCGTCACCGGTAGCGTGTAGTCGAAGCTGAAACTGGGCCGGACCTTGTAAACCAACTCGTCGGAAGTGTGCGGCTGCTTGCGCAAGCTCAGGTGGCTCGCGATGCCGGCTAGGCTCACGCTGTAACGGACCTGGGCGTTCTTCCGCTCGAAGGCGCTCTTGCTCACCATGTCGATCGAGCCCGCCATCGAATCCGCGGGGGACGAGGGCGTGGGCACCTTGGTCACCTCCATGCGGGAGATGTTGTTGATCGAAACCTCTTTGAATTGAAAAACCCGGGACGAGCCCTGCGGGTTGCCGGTGTTGGACATCTGCATCCCGTCGCTCGAAAGCACGGCCATGCTGGTCGGAAACCCGCGCACGGAAACCGAGGCGACTGACCCGCCCGACTCGGTGTCGTATTCGGCGGTGATGCCGGGGAGAAATTTGAGGAATTCGCCCACGTTGCCGTCCATCACATCGCCGAGCGAATCAGCCGCGATGACGGTCTTGATGTTGGGTGCGAAACGCTGCTCGTTAATCGCGATGGCCTGGCCGTCGGTCTCGCGCGCGGTGGCGACGGTGAAGGGATCCAGTTTCACGACGCCCTTCTCCGCGTAGCGGGTGGCGCTCGTGAGATCGATGTCGCGTGAAATCGTCCGGCCGGAGGGGGCGTCAAGTTTCACCTCCTGCGGGTCGAGGCCGGTGTAAAACACGTCGAGCACGATCGGCCCGGCGGGGGCCTGGGCGATGCGATACGTGCCCGTCTGGTCAGTGAACACGACGAGATCGGTGCCCCGGACGGCGACCCGGGCGTTGTTGAGCGCCTGACCGGTGACGACATTTTGGACGCGGCCGGAAATCGCGACATTCGGCTGGCCGCTGGCGCTGGTGTCGGCCGCGTATCCGGGGGCGACGGCGAGAGCGAGCCAGGCGCCGAGGACGGCGAGGGGATGTTTTTTTGTCATGGGTTGGGGTGGGCTGGGGACAGTGGGAATGCCTGAAGAGGGGTGGTGAACGGTCATCCAGCGGCGTCCGCAAGAGAATACGACTTGCGGCGTCCTACGTTTTCTTTTTCACGCCAGCCTTGTCGCCGGCCTTTCCCTGCTTCGTTTCCACCGGCTTCATCAGGTGGGCCGGCCGCGCATGGGCATAGAGGTCGAGGGCAGCCTGCAGTTTGGCCGCCGCCACGGCTTCGTCGCCCGTGAGGTCCGCAAAGCGCAGCGGTCGCTTTTCTTCATAGGGATCGACGGTGAGATCGAAGAACCTGCCGTCGCGATACAGTTTGTGTCGCGTGCTCAGCGCGAACTCATGCGTGGCGGTCGGCCCGCCATCGCGGGCATACCACGTGTAAAGCCACTCGCGCGGGCGACCTTCCCGGCCGAGCAATTGCGGGAGAAAACTCTGCCCATCGATTTTCAGCGCTGCCGGCACCGCGGCGCCGCCCGCTTCACAAAGTGTGGGCAAAAAATCCACGCTGCCCACCAGGTCGCGGTTGACCGTTCCCGCCGGCACCTGCCCCGGCCAGCTCACGATCAGCGGCACATGCGTGCCGCGCGCGGTGCCCGAGCCCTTGCCGCCCGGATACGCCTGGCCCTTGAAACGCGAATTCACCTCCACGCCGGTGCCGTTATCCCCCAAAAATAGGATCAGGGTGTTCTCGCGCAAACCGAGCTCGTCGAGTTTGGCCACGAGCCGGCCGACCATCTGGTCCATATAGGCGGTCATGGCGGCGAAATGCTTCACGTCGCGCTGGACCCGCTCGCTTTTCGTTTTCGGATCCCACTCCGCACTCTCCGGCGTCGGCTGGAAGGGGTCGTGCGTGAGGATCATCGGATAATAGAGGAAGAACGGCCGGTCCTTATGTTGCGTGACGAACTCCAGTGCGAAGTCGTTGATGAGCGTCGGCCCGTATTCTCCGTGGTCGAAGTCCAGCTCCTGACCATTGCGCTCCAAACCGGGATTGGCGTAGCGCGGCGTCAGACGCGTGTGCTGCCAGAGCAGTGCATCGTCGAAGCCGAAGTGTTGCGGCAGTCCCTTGTCCTGACCGAGCTGCCACTTGCCGCAGATGCCGGTGACATAGCCCGCTTGCTTGAGCAAATTGGCAAACGTCGTCGCTTGCGGATCGAGCGTGCCGAAATTGCGGTAGTTTCTGACGTTAGAAATGCCCGTCATCAACTGGGCACGAGTGGGGGTGCAGAGCGGCTGCACGTGACACCGCTCGAAGCGCATGCCGGTCGCGGCGAGCCGGTCGAGATGCGGCGTCCGGTAGGATTCGCCCCCATTGGCGGTGACCGCTTCGTAGCCAAAATCATCGGCCATGATGAGGACGAGATTCGGCTTCCGCGACGCCGCCGACGTGGCGGCGCTGAGGCTGACCAGGAGCGAGGCGGCCCACGCCGCCAGCAGGATCGGGCTAAGTTTCATAGGGGAAGGGGTTGATTCATTGCGATCAAAAGCTGCCCTTCACTCCGAACGTCCACAGCGCACCGATGTCCGTGCGCTGGCGGAATTGCGCGTGGGCCGGCGTGCTGGGGCCGAAGACTTCGTTGTCGTCCTTCGCCGCGCCGACATTCCGCAGATTGGCAAAAACGGCGATGCGACTCCGTATATAGTATTCGCCCGAGACATC
>JBDSGI010000056.1:0-2935 GCA_039919035.1 Opitutaceae bacterium | reverse complement strand
AGGGCGGCGGCACAGGCGCGCTCGATGATGTAGCTCTTCGCGAACGAATTCAGCATCAGCGGCGCGTCGGTGAGGTGCGTGGCCGTGCGCGCGATGGGATCGAGCCGCCAGTGGGTTTGATGCATGGCAGCGACGGCCGAGGTCAGTTCGTCGGCGGAGGGCACGCGTTGGTTTTGCGCGGCGGTTTTCCAGAGCCGGCCGGCGGTTTCGGCGGCGGCGTCGAGCGCCCCGGCGGTGCGTTCGCGCCAAGTGTCGAATAACGCGAGCACCTCGAAAAATTCCGGTGAGACGCGGCGTGGTTCGCCGCGCGTCGCGACCCACTGGCGAAACTCGCTGGTGGCATCGTAGCCGCTGAGAATTTTTCCCAGTCGATTGAACTCAGCAAGCGCGGCGCCTTCGGCCGCCGTGGCGTCGGTGGCGTTGGGCGTGGAAAAATGCAGCTCCAGCGAGGTGCCGAGCACGGCCTCGTGGTGGAAGACATGCCAGGGCGCAGACTCGGCCGCGTGAACGACGGTCGCGAGGGCGAGTGCGAGCACGACGGAGCGCGCCAAGGATTTTGTTGAGAAGTGAAACATGTCGAGTAGTCGCCGTGCGAGGGGACGGAATTAAAGACGTTTCACGCCCAAAAGAGTTAGCGGTCCGGCCCGCCTCGCGCCGGTCGCGGACGCCCGCTCAACGCGGCGTCAAACGCACATAGAGCGAATGGTAGCCGAGCGGACGTTCGTAGGCGGCCTCCTTTTCCACGCGCTCCTCGGCGGAGAGGATGGTGATGGCCTCGACTCGCTCGCAGCACAGGCGCAACAGCGTGCGGAGCAGCAGGCGCGCGTGCGGCGCGCCCATGCAAAGGTGCGCCCCGAAGCCGAAGGAGAGATGGGGGTTGGGTTTCCGATCGAGGCGCACTTCCTCCGGCGCATCGAAGGCGGCCGGGTCTTGGTTGGCCGCCGCCCAGCCAAGGGAAATGCGCCCGCCGGCTTTGACGGTCGTGCCGTTGACCTCGGTGTCGCGCGGGCAGACGCGGCCGATGTGCGTGAGCGGCATGAACACGCGGAAAAATTCTTCGCCCGCGTGGACGATCCGCGCCGGATCATCCCGGAGAAACTCAAGCGCCTCCGGATTTTTCGCGAGGTGGGCGAGCGCGCAGGAGACCGTGTGGATGATGGTGTCACGGCCGCCGGCGAACGCGAGATTGGCAAACCCCATCATCTCCTCGCGGGTGAGCGGCTGGCCGCGAAATGTGGCCCGCGTGAGCGCGCTGAAAAAATCTTCACCGGGCTCGGCCACCGCGTGATCGAAGCGGGCCGACAGATATTCCTCCAGCGGGGCGACCTTGTCGGTGCCGTCGCTGGCGCGAAAAACGTGAATGCCCCACGCGATCCACGTCTCGGCCTCGGCTTCGGGGACATTGAGCAAAAGGGCCAGCGCGCGCGATTGCAGCGGCAGCGCGAATTCGTTGACGACTTCCACGGAGTCGCGGGCGAGCGCGGCCGTGAGCAGTCCGCCGATGAGCTTTTCCACCTGCGCGATGAACGCGGGCTCCTTCGGGCGCTGGAAAAACGGATCGGTGATTTTGCGGTAGTCGGAGTGCTCGGGCGGATCGGTTTCGATGGGGAGCTGGCGCATCGAGCGCACGTCCTCCTCGGAGGGAATCGGCACGCGAAAGGGAGCGTCGGAGCTGAAGGACTGCCAGTCCTTCGCGGCGCGGCGCACGTCCTCGTGGCGCAAAAGCATGGGGATGTTCTCACCGTGAAAGGGGCATTTGAGAATGCCGGTGGCTTCGCGCGCGGCGCGGAACGGATCGGGAATGGCGGGCATGCGGAGGAGAAATCGCGCCGCTGCCGCTGTGAGTCAATGCGCCGGCGTGGCGAGGAACCAAGGCTTCGCCGTCGGATCGGTTTTGAAAAAATCGAGCAGGGCGCGCGCGACTTTGGCGCGGCCGGAGTCGCTCGGGTGCGTGCCATCGGGGGCGAAGTCGGCCGGCGTGTAAGTCACCGCGCCGGGCCCCCGTGGGTTGTTGCCGTCGGCCCAGAGATACGGACCCCAGAGGAGCAGGGGAGACGTCAACGGCCCACGCGCGGAGTCATAATTAAGCTCCGCGCGACCGGCGATCTGATCTTGAATGAGGTGTCGGACGGCGAAGGCCGATTCGTAGGCGTAGGGTTCAGGGTTCAGCGCGCTGGAGGCGTGGCCGGCGAAGATGCGGCTGGAGAGGTAAACGATGCGCAGGTTGGGGAAACGCTGCCGCAAGTGGCCGAGCGCGGTAACGAGATTCTCGCGCAGCGTGTCGGTGTGCTTCGGAAATTCGCCGAGTCTGGCCGGACCGGCTTCGGCCTGCTTCATCCACGCGACTTGGATCTGCGCAGGCGTCAGGCCCGCGGCGGCGACGCGCCGATCCAGTTCCGCCCAGAGTGGTGTGCTGGCGTCGGCCCAACGCGCCCCGGTCTGGCCGCCCTGCGCACCATCGACGAGCACGACGCGGGGCGATTTCTTCGACTCGCCCGCCGCGTCTTTCATGAAACGCGAAAACTCCTGCGTCGTGTTGGACATGCCGACGGAAAGCAGACCGATTTTGCCATCGCCAGCGGGATGGCCGGTGGCGTCGAGCGGACGGATCTTCGCACCCTCTTGCGTGGCGGCGGCGAGATGTGCGGCGGGTGGCGTGTTGCGGCCGCCGCCGTAAAGCCCACCGTCTTCGCCCTTGTAGGTGGCGGAACCGAGTTCCGTGAGTGGGGTGAGATGCTGGGTCCACTTCGGCGGCGGCGCGCCGGGCGAGCCTTTGCCGGCAGGCTGCTTCTGTTTCGCCTGCTTGGCGCGTTCGACGTAGGCGCGCTCCTCGACGCTCACGACTTCGCCGCGTCGTCCGCGCTCCATGATGGTGCGGGCTTGTTCGAAATCGACGGGCGCCTCCGGCGTGGTGGCGGCAGGGAGGCTGAGCAGG
>JBDSGI010000055.1:0-4354 GCA_039919035.1 Opitutaceae bacterium | reverse complement strand
AAGGAGATCAGCACCAGCACGCCGCCGCCGAACAGCTCGTTTCGCCTGACGATCAACGATTCGATCTGGCAAGTGCCGGCCGGCGGCAGCATCACCTCGGCGCCGGTGGTCGGCACGGACCGGGGCGTCTATGTCGGAAGCACCGATACGAATTTTCTGGGCGTAAACGCGGATGGCTCCCGGCGCTGGCCGGCGCTCGCGATCGGAGGTTCGATGGACACGACCGCCGCGACGCTAGCCCCGGATGGCACGCTCTATTTCGGCGCCGGCCCGGTAACGACCGGCACAGGCAAACTCTACGCCTACAATTCCGCGAGCGGTGCAAAAAAATGGGACATCGTGGTCGGCACGGGGGCCAACGCCAGCAATGCGGCCGCCCTCGGCTCCGATGGCACCCTCTATCTGCACACGAGCGAGGGCCGGCTCTTCGCCTTCGCGGACGAGGGCGCCGCCGCGCGCCTCAAATGGAGTGTTGCCATTCCCGGCACCTCCTACGCCTCCGCGACCATCGCGCCCGACGGCACGGTCTATCTCGGGTCGGACGACGACACCACGGGCCATCTCCTCTACGCGATTAACCCTGATGGGACGCGCAAATGGACGTTCCGCCCCGACAACGCAATTTACACGGCGGTCGCGCTCGACGCCGCCGGCAACCTTTACTTTGGAACGCTCAATTCGGGACGGCTCTATTCGCTAACTCCAGGAGGCGCACAACGCTGGGTTTACGCCGGCGCCTCGCTTGGCACGTCATCCTCACCGGCTCTGAGCCCGGATAGCGCCACGGTTTATTTCGGCGGTTACGACTCCAAATTTCACGCGGTCAACACCGCAACGGGAACGGCGCAGTGGACCTTTCCGCTGGGCAAAGAAGTGCGCGCGTCGTCACCCGCCGTCGATGCCAACGGTGTGATTTACATCGGCTGTTACGACGGCCTCGTCTACGCGCTCAATCCGGATGGATCGCTGAAACGCACTTGGGCCACGGCGGATATCATCCGTTCGTCGCCCGCGATTGCCGGCACGACGCTCTACGTCGGGAGCAACGACCACAAACTCTATGCCTTCGACATCGGCGCCGGACCGGCGAACGGACCCTGGCCGCAATACCGGCACAATGCGCGGCGCACCGGGCGCGCCCAAACGGAGGCGTTTGCGATTCTCGCCGGCCCCCAGGCGCAAGTGGCGCTGCTCGGTCTGCCGCTCACGCTTACGGTCGACGTCAGTGGCATCGGCCCCTTCACCTATCAGTGGCGCAAAAATGACACCGCGATCGCCGGCGCCACGGCGAGCAGCTATCAGGTGACGGCGGTCACAGCCGCCACCGCCGGGAGTTATACCGTGACTGTCACGGGGCCCGAAGGCACGCTGACCAGCGCGCCGGCCAGCGTCACAGTGGAATCGCCCGTGCCGGGCCGCCTCACGAACCTCTCGGTGCGCACTTCAGCCGGCACCGGCGCTCAGACTCTCACGATGGGCTTCGTGATCGCCGGCGCGCCCGATGCCGCGGTGTTGCTGCGAGGGATCGGACCGAGCTTGGCGAGTTTCGGTGTGACCGGCGCGCTCGCGGACCCGCAGCTTCAGTTATTCTCGGGCACGACCAGCATCGCCATCAATGACAACTGGGGCGGTGGCGCGCTCGCGGCAGATTTCACCGCCGCCGGCGCTTTCCCGCTCGAAGCAACTTCGCGCGATGCCGCGATGGTGCGCACCCTCCCCGCCGGAAGCTACTCCGCGCAGGTAACGGGTGCCGGCCAGTCCGGTATCGCCCTAGCCGAGCTTTACGACCGCAGCAGCGGGGCCGGGGCCAGGCTCATCAACGTGTCCGCGCGCGCGCAGGTTGGCACCGGTGGCGGCATCCTGATCGCGGGCTTCTCGATCTCAGGCAATGTGCCAAAAAAAATCTTGATTCGCGCCATCGGACCGGCGCTCGCGGCGTTTGGCGTGACCGCCACCCTCACGAACCCGCGCGTCGATGTCTACCGGGGCAGCACCCTACTTCAAAGTAACGATGATTGGAATGGAACTGTCGCGCTTACGAACGCGTTTATCCAAGTGGGGGCATTCACCATCGCCAATGCCACCAGCCGCGATGCGGCTTTGCTAGTCACTCTTGATCCAGGAACCTATACAGCCCAAGTGAGCGGCGTGGGCAACACCACTGGAGTCGGCTTGGTTGAGATCTATGAGATGCCGTAGAAACGTGGAGGTCGGGTGCGTAGATTCCCCCGAGGCAAAATGCACGAATGGTCTGGTGATTAAGAGGAATATGGCCGATTGTTTACGCATGCGAGGACCCACGTCCGCCGCCTCCAAACAAACAAACAGCTCCACCCAATACCTCGGCCGCGATTCTAGGTCCAAACCATTTGCAACTTTAGAGCACAACGAATGTCACCCCGTCTTACATTCCTGCAAGTCAGCCTGATTCTGGTCGCTTCGGCTTTCGGCTCATGGGAGGGACGAGCCGAGAGTTTCACGTTTACTACCCTCGCCGGCACTAACGGACAAATTGGCTCAACCGACGGCACGGGTGCCGCCGCGAGGTTTCAATATCCGCGCGGTATCGCAGTCGATAGCGGCGGGAATATTTTCGTCGCCGACACCGGCAGCAACACGATTCGTCGCATCACAGGTGCGGGCGTCGTCACCACCTTCGCGGGCACGGCCGGCACAGGAGGATCCGCCAATGGCACCGGCTCCGCCGCTTCGTTTTTTGGTCCCCAAGGCTTGGCGGTCAATGCGGCTGGGACCGTTTATGTCACCGAAAACAGCCACACGATTCGCCGCATCACGAGTGCCGCGTTGGTTTCGACGGTGGCCGGATTGACCTCAGTTCCCGGCCCAGCCGACGGTCTGTTCACGGCGGCGCGCTTCAACATCCCCAGCGGTGTCGCTGCGGACACCGCCGGCAACCTTTACGTCGCTGATTCGCTTAATCACACTATTCGTAAAATCACCCCCGCGGGCCTAGTGACTACGCTCGCCGGTGCGCCGGGCCTGCCGGGAATCGCCGATGGGACCGGTGCGGCGGCCCGCTTCAATACGCCTTCCGGCCTCGCCGTCGATGCTTCGGCAAATATCTATGTCGCCGATTTCGAAAATCACACGATTCGAAAAGTGACCTCTGCCGGTATCGTCACGACCTTGGCCGGCAGTCCAGGCACCAAAGGCGCCAGCAACGGGACCGGCAGCGCCGCGCGCTTCACCAATCCTTCGGGTATCGCCGTCGATGCGGCGGGGAAAATTTACGTCGCTGATCAAGGCAGTCACACGATTCGCGCAATTACCAGCGAAGGTGTCGTGACCGTGGTCGCGGGAGCGCCTGGCGTTCCAGGGGTGGCAAACGGCACCGGCAGCACCTCGCGCTTCTATTACCCGACCGATATCGCTGTTGATCGCGCCGGCAACCTCTACATCGCCGAAGCGGTCAGCCAGACGATTCGTGTGGGAACGCTCGAAGCGAGTCCTCCAATCGCCGATCCCGCGACATTCAGCCACATTTCCAACCTCGCCATCCGCTCGCGGGCGGGCGCGGCCGACAAGACGCTCATCGTCGGTTTTCAAATCGGCGGGCTCGGCAGCAGCGGCGCGAAACCGATCCTGCTGCGCGCAGTCGGCCCGACCCTCGCGCAGTTTGGCGTCACTGGAACGCTCGCCGATCCTTCGCTCCAGCTCTACAGCGGTGCGACCAAAATCGACCAGAATGACAATTGGGACGGCAATTCACAGATCGCCGCGCTCTCGGCGCAGGTCGGCGCATTTGCCCTGGCCGGAAATACCTCCAAAGACGCTGCGCTCTTCCGACCCAATTTTTCCGCTGGCAGCAGCAGCGTCTGGGTCGTGGGTGGAGTCGGTGACACTGGCATCGCCTTGGCAGAGGTCTACGACGCGACCCCCGATAACGCCTTCATGGCGACCACACCCCGGCTTACGAATGTCTCGGCGCGCAGCGAGGTCGGCACAGGCAACGACATGCTCTTCGCCGGTTTCACGATTGCCGGAACAGGCTTCAAGACCGTGCTGATTCGCGCCGTCGGTCCGAGTCTGGACATTTTCGGCGTAACGGGCACGCTGGCCAACCCCCGGCTCGACCTCTTCTCCGGCGCGACCAAGATTTTCGATAACGACGACTGGGGCGGAGACGAACGGATGACCTCCGCCTTTGCCTCCGTTGGCGCCTTCGCATTGCCGGCGGCCAGCAGAGACGCAGCGCTGCTCGTAACGCTCGCGCCCGGCAGCTACACGGTGCAGGTGAGCGGGGTTGGCAACACCACGGGTGTGGCGCTGGTTGAGGTTTACGAGGTGCCTTAAGCACGTTCGGCTCGATTCCGTGAGGTAGGGAATCGGCCAT
>JBDSGI010000054.1:0-13809 GCA_039919035.1 Opitutaceae bacterium | reverse complement strand
GGGTCAATTCCGCGTGCAAAACGTCTGGAACGATCGCACCGCCCAACCTTGGTCAGCCGACGTGGACAACAGCGGCACCGTTTTCCTCCAGCAACGGAAGACCCCCGGCGAGCGCCAGTTCATCCTTAGCTCGACCTTCTCCTTGTAAGGGGGCGTCGAAAAAGCTCGCCCCAGTAGGGCTGGTCTCTGACCTGCCCTTGGGAGTCGGCCGCGCGCCAAGGCAGGTCAGAGACCTGCCCTACCTCGAACTATCGGCTCGGCGACCTCCCCTCCTGCCTTTTTCGCCGCCCTGTATGCGGAAGGACGGTGACGAAGCGGCTCCGGGGCTCAGAAAAAATGGGAGCGTTGGCGGGATACGACCGCGTGGAGTCGGCCGGCTCCCGCCTTCGGCTCTCTGCGGCCGTTGATCGCAGGCGCTTTCGCGGTCATCCGCGTTGCGCTGCGGCGCATCGGCGTTAACGGATTTCCGAAAAAGGAATGTCGCGCGAAAGGACAACCTCGCCCTCCAGCCCGCAGACTTCCAGGCGAAGCGAGGGATTGGGACCGTCCCATTTGACCCGCATGAGACCGAAATTGGAGCCTGTGTAAGGCCGCTCGTGAACCCGGTATCGGTTAGGCTGGGGCTTCGGGGGCGCGGCCTTCTGGCCCTCTTTGGGTTTCACGGGGATGGGCTGATTGAGACCGCTGGTGGTCAGATCATAAAGCGGATAGGAAACGCCGTCCGCAGAAGTCAGCGCGGCGAGTTCGGCCATATGACGATCACCGCTGATGACCACCACGCCCTTGGCTTGGGTGCGACGCAGCAGCTCCAGGAAGCGGGCGCGTTCATTGGGGAAGTTGTCCCACTTCTCCGAACCGTGTTCGTTCGCGATGAGTTGGATGCTGGAAATCACCAAGCGGATTTCCGCCGGATCGCGCAGGCGGCGCTCGAACCAGGCCCACTGCCCTTCGCCCAGCACGGTCGCATCGGGGTCGATATTGGGGATGGTGACCTTGGAGTTGGCGGGATCTTTTTTTATCGGAGAGCGAAACATCCGGGTATCGAGGAGGATGATTTGGACTCGTTTGCCGTCGGGGCCGAGGGTCACGCAGTCGTAAACGCCGGGCGACGTGCGCAGCAGTGAAGTGGTTGGGACCTGGAAAAATTCGCAGAATTCCCTCTGCGCCACCGCCGCGCCCGGGAAACCGGCGCCCCCGTCGTTGATGCCGTAGTCGTGATCATCCCACGTGGCGAACAGCGGAGTGGTCCGGCGGAGCTGGGCGAAGCCCGGCATGGCCGCGAGCAAGGCGTATTTCTGACGGAACACAGCGGGGTCGGAAGTATCGGCGTAGATGTTGTCGCCTAGGAGGACAAAGGCATCACAGCGGGCGGTGTTGATGGTGTCCCAGATGGGTTGGGGCCGTTCCTGCCGGGCGCAGGAACCGAAACCGAGCGTGGTGATGGTGAGTTCAGGTCGAGCCGAAACCCGATCCGATGTGGCCGCGGGCAGTGCAATTTTTTCCGCACCCTGCACCTCTGCCAGCAGGCACAGGGTCAGGATTGTGAGGAAAATCCGAATGAGTTGTTTCATGAGTTGAGTTCAGCGTTGTGGCCTCAGCCAAGGCGTCGCGTCGCTGCGCGGGATATGCTGACGCAGGGCGGTGGAGTGATCGTTGCGCATTCTCTATTGGCGGCGGTGAGGGCCAGAAGAAAGCCTGAAAAAAGCGGTAGAAATGGCGAGGCGTGCCCAAGAATTTTAATGGGTGAAACCAATGGCCCCTTTTTCGGGGATCAGCCGGCGGTCGCCGGGTGTGCGCGGGCTTGCGCTCGGCGCGCGCAACCACGAAATAGTCAGCTGTGTCGGCCATCCCCCTCGACTTCACGCGACGCCATTTCCTCAGCCAGATGACCACCGGGCTCACCGGCGTGGCGCTCTCAGGCTTGTTTGCGCGCGAGCTGCATGCGTCGTCGTCGCGCCCGCCGCACTTCGCGCCGAAGGCGAAACAGGTGCTTCAGATTTTTTGTCCGGGTGGCGCCTCGCATCTCGACCTGTGGGACTACAAGCCGCTGCTCGATAAATTCGACGGCACGCCCATGCCCGGGGCGGACGCGGAGGTCACCTTTCAAGGGAAGAACGGCAACCTCATGAAATCGCCGTGGGCCTTTGCGCCCGCCGGCCGCAGTGGAAAAATGATCTCGACCCTGCTCCCGCACCTCGCGCGGCAGGTGGACGACATGGCGTTCATCCACAGCATGACGTCGCGCACGAATACCCACGGGCCCGGCTGCATCGCGATGAACACCTGTTTTCCCCGTGAGGGATTTCCCAGCGCCGGTTCGTGGCTCAGTTACGCGCTCGGGAGTCTCAACGACAACCTCCCCACCTACATCGCGATTCAGGACCTGCGCGGCGAGCCGCCGAACGGCAAGGCGAACTGGGGCAACGGCTTTCTCCCCGCGCAGCACCAGGGCGTCACGCTCTCCGCGCAACAGCCGCTGCGCAACCTTGCGCGCCCCGCCGCGATTTCCGCGGAAGAAGATCGTGCGACGCGCGAACACCTCGCGCACGTCAACGCCACGCACGCCGCCACGCACCCGGGCCACGACGAGCTGCGCGCGCGCATGGCCGCCTACGAGCTCGCGGCCCGGATGCAGCTCGCCGCGCCGGAGGTCGCCGATCTCGCGCGCGAGCCGGCACACGTCCACGCGCTCTACGGCACCACGGATCGCAACACGCTTAAGGCCGCCTACGCGCGCAACTGCCTCCTCGCGCGCCGGCTCCTCGAAAAGGGCGTGCGCTACGTGAGCCTCTACTGCGCCTCGCGGGCCAGCGCCGTCGACGGCCTGCTCAATTGGGATGCCCACAAGACCCTCAAGGCCGACTACGACCGCCACGGTCCGATCTTCGATCAGCCGACTGCGGCATTGCTCGCGGACCTGAAGCAGTGCGGCCTCTTGCAGGACACGCTCGTGATCTGGTGCAGCGAGTTTGGCCGCATGCCGACGCATCAGGAGGGCACCTCCGGCCGCGACCACAATCCCGATGCGTTCACGACGTGGATGATGGGCGCGGGCGTGAAGGGTGGCGTAAGCCACGGCGCGACGGATGACTTTGGTCGTCGCAGCGTGCAGGATGTCGCGACCGTCTATGATTTCTACGCGACCGTGCTGCACCTCTTGGGCCTCGATCACGAGCAACTCACCTATTATCACAACGGCGCCGCGCGCCGCCTGACCGATGTCCACGGCCACGTAATCAAAAGCATTCTCGCATGACGGCGGCGTGGCGCATTTTTCTCCCGCTGCTCGGCGCGCCCGCGATCTTCGCCGCCGATCCGGCGGGCGTGGCGTTCTTCGAACAGAAGATCCGGCCCGTGCTCATCGAGCACTGCTACGAATGCCACAGCGCCGGGGCGAAAAAACTGAAGGCCGGCCTGCTCCTCGACACCAAGGCCGGCTGGCAGCAGGGCGGCGACAGCGGCGCACCCGCAATCATCCCCGGCGCGCCCGACCGCAGCCCGCTCGTCCGCAGCCTCCAGCACCTCGACGATCTCGAGATGCCCGCGAAGCAACCGAAGCTGCCCGATGCGATTATCGCGGACTTCGTCACGTGGGTAAAAATGGGCGCACCCGATCCGCGCGAGGGCGGGGCGATCACGGCGCGGCGCGCCGACAAGACCTGGTGGTCGCTCCAACCTCTCGCGCCACACGATCCGAATCCCGCCATCGACGACTTCATCGTGGCGAAGCTCGCCGAGCGGAAGCTTGCGCTCAACCCGCCGGCCGAACCGCAAGCGCTGATCCGGCGCATGAGCTACGACGTGATCGGATTGCCGCCGACCGCGCCGGAGGTCGAGGCCTTCGTGGCCGCCTCGCGGCTCGACCCGGAGGCGGCGGTGCGCGCGCTGGCCGACCGGCTGCTCGCCTCGCCGCACTACGGCGAGCGCTGGGGCCGGCACTGGCTCGACGTCACGCGCTTTGGCGAGAGCATCGGCTTCGAGCGCAACGACGTGGTCGACGACCTCTGGCCGTTTCGCGACTACGCGATCAAATCGATCAACGACGACAAGCCCTTCGACCAGTTCATCGCCGAGCACCTCGCGGGTGATGTCATCGGCAAAGACGATCCGGCCGTGGAGGTGGGCAGCGCGTTTCTCGTCGCGGGGCCCTTCGACGACGTCAAAAATCAGGACGTCGTCGCGCAAAAAAATATCCGCGCCGCGACGCTCGACGAGGTGATCACGGCGACCAGCGGCGCGTTTCTCGGGCTCACGATCAACTGCGCGCGTTGCCACAACCACAAATTCGACCCGATTCCGACCGAGGACTATTACCGGCTGCGCGCGGCCTTCGAGGGCGTCACCCATGGTCGGCGGGTTGTCGCCACGCCAGAGGAGCGCGCCGCGTTTAAAGCCGCCACCGAACCGCTCAACCGGCAGCGGACCGAACTCGTCGCCGCCCGCGAAGTGCTGGAACTGGCCGTGCGCGACCGGGCGAAGTGCGAGGTGGATCAGTCTCGTCCGATGCGGCCGAAGATCGATCCGCAGCTGACCGAGGAGCGTTTCGCACCGACCGAGGCGCGCTTCGTGCGATTCGTGATGCATGCGAGCACCACGAATCCGAAGTCGGCGGTCGGAGCGCGGCTCGTGGAGTTCGAGGTGTGGAGCGCCGGGCCGACACCGCGCAATGTGGCGCTGGCGGCGAACGGCGGTAAGGCCGAGGGCGCCAAATCGGCGACGGCGGAGGATTTTCCCGAAGCCTACGGCGTGCAGTTCACGATCGACGGCCAGTTCGGCGAGCAATGGTTCATCGGCAACCCGGCCGTGCTCACGATCACCCTCCCGCACCCCGCGACGATCGACCGCGTGACGTTTCGCAATGCCAAGGGCGAAAACATCGAGGAAGCGAACGCGCGAGGCGCGACGCCCACGGATTACGACGTCGAAGTTTCCCTCGACGGCACCGCTTGGCGGCCGGTGGCCAGCAGCGAGGGCCGCGAGCCCTGGACGACCGCGCACGCCATCGAGCGGAAGCGGTCGGCGATCATCACGCCCGCGGAAAAGAAAGAAATCGCCGCCGTCTCCCGGCAAATCGCCGAACTCGATCGCGAGATCGCCGCGGTGCCTCCGCTGCGGCGGGTGTGGGTGGGGAAACACGAGCAGCCGGCCGAGCCGACCTTCGTCCACCAGGGCGGCGATCCGATGAAGCCCGCCCACGCGGTGGTCGCCTCGAGCCTCGGCGTGCTCGACCACGTGCCGAAACGCTACGAGCTCGCGCCGGACGCCGGTGAAGGCGAGCGCCGCCTGGCCCTCGCGCGCTGGATCACGGCCGGCGACAATCCGCTCACCCCGCGCGTGCTGGCGAACCGGGTGTGGCAATATCACTTCGGCATCGGCATCGTCGATACGCCGATCGATTTCGGGTTTCTCGGGGGCCAGCCCTCCCATCCCGACTTGCTCGACTACCTGGCGGGACGCCTGCTGGCGCACGGTTGGCGGCTCAAGCCGCTGCACCGCGAGATCCTCCTCTCGAAAACCTATCGGCAATCCTCCGCGTTTCGCGCCGAGGCGGCGCGCGAGGACAAGGATGCGCGCCTCCTCTGGCGGTTTCCGCCACGCCGCCTGTCCGCCGAGGAAGTGCGCGACACGTTGCTCGCGGTCGCCGGGAAACTCCGCCTCGAGCCGATGGGCGGCCCCGGCTTCCGCCTCTATAAATTCACGCAGAACAACGTCGGCACCTACTTCCCGCTCGACCGCCACGGGCCGGAAACCTACCGCCGCGCCGTCTATCATCAGAACGCCCGCGCGAGCGTCGTCGACGTGCTCAACGATTTCGATCTGCCCGACATCGCGTTCGCCGCACCGCGCCGGGCGAACACCACGACGCCCTTGCAGGCGCTCACGCTGCTCAATCACAGCTTCACGCTCGACATGGCCGAAGCGCTCGCCGCGCGGTTGGCCGGTGATCCCGCGACGCAAATCGCGCAGGCCTACCGGCTCGCCCTGCAGCGCGAGCCCTCCGCGTCCGAGCGAGAGGGCGGCGTCGCGTTAGTCGCGGCGCACGGGGTGAGGGCTTTTTGCCGCGCCCTGCTCAATACGAATGAATTGATCTATCTGGAGTAGGATTGCGTGGGCGAGGGAGATTAAATCTGTGCCGACCAACCTATCCGAGTAATTCCGGTGGCCGACTGCGCCGGTTCGGCAAAACTGCTGCGGGAAGGTGGGCGGTGCGCTCCGTCCCCGTCGCCCTCACCCACGCCCGGGTCGTCCGCGCCAACCGCACCTGACTCGCTTACTGGGACGCATCGGCGCGGGCACAGATTCAATCACACGTTGCCGAGATGCTCCGCCGCTCAGGCCCCTCGCTGCTTTTGACTACCGGTCGAACGATGAGCACCAAGACGAACGTGACGATGAAAGCCACGGAGGTCGCGAAGATCGCGCAGAGCAGCCAGATATTCGATATGCGTTCTTCTGCGACGCTCAGCTCTGCCACCCCATGGTGCGATTTGAGCGGTCACAGGGAACTTTTCAGTAGGAAAACGTCGTCGTGAGCCGGATGGAGCGTGGGTCCATCAGATCGATGCGGCTGTAGCCGACGCTACGGCCACCGGGGATGATGAAATCCGGGGTCGAGGAGAAGCGCTGCGGAATGATGCCGTCCCGATCGAGGACGTTGGTGACGTTGAGTTGGTAGCTCAGCGTGCCGCGGAAACGGCCTTGAGAAACCTTGTGGGAGTAGCGCAGCAACAGATCCACGCCGGTAAGGGCGCGGCCTTGGATTTCGGAGCCGTTGGCATAGCGCCCGATGATATTGGGGCTGCGCCAGCGGTAACCGGCTCCGGCCGTCAGCCCTTTCAACCGGCCCTCGGTGAAATCGTAAGCGGAAAAAAAGCTGACCTTGTGCGGGCGCAGCCCCCAACGCTGTTCGTTCTGCGCGATGTCGTCGTTGATGTCGCGGATCATGTTGAGGATTTCCTGCGCGGCGGTGATCGAGCTAGACGTCACGAGCTTCGTCAGATCGGCGGTCGGTGATTTCGCGGCGAGTTCGAGCCACTTGGCCACGGTGCCGGTCGCGGTGAAGGCCGAGGGGCTGATGGTATAGCTGGCGTCGGCGTTCTGCTTTACGCCCTCGACGAGCAGCTTGCCGCCGAAGGTGTAGCCATACCATGGGATCGCGTCGGCACCGGATGAATTCTGGCGGATGCGATCGGTGTAGGAATAAGTGGCCGTAAGCCGCCAGTTGCGGGTGGGATTGGCCACGGCAGAAAACTCGTAGCCGTTGCTCGTCTGATCGAACATGGCAGCCGAGACGGGGACCGTGATGCCCGCGCGGATGGGCGCCCACTGTGCCGCAGTGTAAGTGAGACCGGGACCGACGAGCGGGCCCTGCAATGCATCGGCGATCCGGATGTTGCGCTGGTTGTAACGGGCGTCAATGCCACCGCTGCCGGTGTTGCCTTTGGAATCGGTCTGAAAATACACGGCCCGCATCGAGAGCCGGCTCTCCAACAGGTCCAAGGAGATGCCGTAGTCCGAGCCTTGGCCTTTCGACGGGGACGGAATGAGGCCATCCGGCAGCACCTTGTTGGTGAAAGTGGGAATGCCGATGTTGGTGGACCAGTTTGCTATCAGCGAAGCCCACGAGGTGACGTGCAACACGGCGCCCTGCGAGCGGGTGATGCCACGGACAGAATTAACCGTGGCCTTGGCTGAATCGTAATCGACGACCGAGGATTTCAGCACGGGGTCGGTGCCAAACGCATAACTGGTGATGTCCGCGGAGTCGACGCGGTAGCCAAACGTCCCGACCAGGCGCCGCTGGAAAAAGTGGCTCTGCGCAACCACCAACTGCGCGTTTGATTGTTGGGTCGCGTAGGAATTGGTGGTCCCGGCGGCACCGTTGATCCAGCCGGTTTCGTAGGTGGTCGCACCGACGCGCGCCGCAGTGGGCAGCGTGCGCCAGTCCGGGGCCTGGAACGAAGCGGGATTGCTCTCATCAAGGTAGAGGCGCTGGCTGATGCGGTTGCTCTGATTGTCAGCGGCCGCGTTGAACGGGGCGCCGAAAAAACCCCAGACGCGGTTGTTGTAGCGGTCCACGTCCTTGCTGCGAGACGCCATGGCCGCGATGCGATGGGTGCCGAGCCACTTCCATGTGGGCTCGAGATCGTAGGCCAGGGAGACGCGCGATTCGCGGTAGCTCGCGCGATGGTCGCCGTTAATCCAGGTGGCGTCGATGTAGAGCCGCCCAGCATAGGGATTAGCGGGGCCGCCGACGCCTTGGAGCGTGTTGGCATCGCCTGACAGCATGGGGCTGGTTCCGGTGATGACGGGACTCGTCAAATCGGTGTGCTGGTAGTTGTGGGAAAAATTCAAGTTGAGGCGCTTCGTGATCCGCCAGTCGAGCGACACGGTGTAGTTGTGGAAATTCTGGTCGCGATACATGCCCGGCCCGCCGGAATTCAGCCCGTGCGGAATGTAGCGCGGATCATTGATCGAGAGCGTTGCGCCGCTGACTCCGGGCTCGCCGTTGGGCGAACGCACGGCGGGGTTGTCATAAGAGCCCGTGAGGAGCGTGCCGGCGGAATTGAAGAGCGTGCCGTCGTTGGCAATCTGGACGAAGCGGCGGATGCCCGGGACAGCCGTGGACAATCCTTGGTTGCGCGCGACGACACCGACGGCGAGTTGGACGGGCGTGGCGCTCGCGGCGTTGTTCGGCACGAACGTGACTGCGGCGACCCCCTTGGCGTTGCGGTTGTCGAGCCACGCGAGCGCGCCGTCGAAAATCGGATAGGGCGCGACGCGCGATCCGAGCTCGTTACCCCGCTCGCCCGACACGCGCAGGGTGATGCGGTCCGTCGGCGTAAACGTGAGGGTGCCGAAATAGCGGCGCTTGTCCTGATAGTCCGGTTTGCGCCAGCCGCTGTTCTGCTGATCCACGGCGGAAAGGGCGAAGGCCAGTCGCTTGGGGACGACGACCTGGTTGGCGCGAACTTCCCAGCGGTTGGCCGCCACCGCGCCGCTGCCAATCTCGTAACTGATCCGGCCGCTGTTGCGGTTGGTCTGAGCCAAAATTGAACTCTGGTTGATGAGCCCGCCGGCCGAACTGATGCCGAAGAGGATGCCGTTGGGGCCACGGCTCTCGTCGTAACGGCCGATGCGATAGCCGTCGTTCGGCGTGATGCTCTTGAAATAATCCAGACCCAGGGAGGAGCCGATACCGCGGATTTCGATGCCGCGGACCAGGCCCTGTCCGTTGATGGCGGCGTTGGCGTTGGGGGCGGCGTTGGTGTCCTGGACGGCGAGGGTCGCGCCCACGGTGTAGCCGATGAAATCCTCGATTTGGTTGCTGCCGATATCCTCTAGAAACTTCTCGGTGAAGACGCTGACCGACGCCCCGGTGTCGCGCAGACTCGTGTTGAGGCGGCTGCCGGCGAGGGAGTTCTCGGCGCGATAACCCTTGTCAGCGCTGGCATCGACGGTGAACGGACTGAGTTCGACCACTTCGTTGGCCACGGCGGGCCTCGAGGGCGTGGCTGCCGGGGTGGGCGCAAGCGGAGTCGGAGAGACTTGGGCTACGATTGCGAACGGAACCGAGAGGGCGAGGAGTGCGGCGAAGGCGAGATGGCGGGGTTGGGGTTTCATGAAGGAGGTGGTTTTTCTATGCAGGGCTATTGAAAAAAGCGGCACGAATGCCGCCGCGGCAGCCGCTATTTCTCGGCCTTCTTGTTGCGCTTCTGTTTCGCCTTCGGCTCGGCGTCAGCCTTCCAGCGCTTGCCGACGCCGTCCATCGGTTCGGCCATCTGATCAAGCCACGTGTCGTAGAGTTTTGTGAGCGCGGCGATTTTATCAGACGAGGTCGCGGCGAGGTTTTTTGCTTCGGCGGGATCGGCGGCGAGATTGAAGAGTTCCCTTTTCTCCTTCGCCGCGACGAGTTTCCAGTCGCCGGAGCGCACGGCCCATTCGCCGGACGAACCGCCTTCGCTCCAGAAAAGATTTTCGTGATGGGGGCGGGTTTCGCCGGTGAGCAGCGGAAGCAGACTCTTACCGTCGAGGGGACGGTCGGTCGGCAAAGCCACACCCGCCGCGGCAAGCGCGGTCGGAAGAATGTCCAGGGAAATGACGGGCGTGGCGAGGGTGCGGCCGCCCTTGAAACGCGCAGGCCACGAGACGGCGAACGGCGTGCGGATGCCGCCCTCGTAGTTCTCCTGCTTGAAGCCGCGGAGAGGAGTGTTGACGGCGTTCATCGCCTTGGAACCGCCGTTGTCGGTGAGGAAAAAGAACAGCGTGTTTTCCCAGAGACCTTCTTTTTTCAAGGTGGCGACAACCCGGCCGACGCCGAGGTCGAGGTGATAGAGCATCGCCATTAGGATGACCCGGCTCTCGGGCAGATCGGGAAATTGTTTCCGGTAGCGCGCGATGTCTTCGGCGGGCGCGTGCGCAGGCGCGTGGACGGCATTGTAGGCGAGGTGGACGTAAAAGGGCTGAGCCTTGTGCTTTTGAATGAAAGCGACGGCCTCCTCGGTCAGCCGCGTGGTGAGGTAGCCCTGATCCCTGATCGGGGTGCGGCCGCGGTAGATCGGATCATCCACGTCGTCGAGTTTCACGTAGTCGTGCGCGCCGCGCCCGAGGAAGCCGTAGCACTCGTCGAAGCCGCGACCGATCGGGCCCTGCTCGACGGTGAGGCCGAGGTGCCATTTGCCGAAAGCGCCCGTCACGTAGCCGGCGGGCGTGAGGAAGCGCGGAAAGATTTTCTCCGAATCCGCGATGCCGCGACCACCCTCCCCCGCCGTGTAAACGCCGGCGCGCTGCTGGTAGCGCCCGGTGAGCAGGCCCGCGCGCGTGGGCGAGCAGACATTGCCGCTGATGTAACCCTGCGAAAAAAATACGCTCTCGCGCATCAGCGCGTCCATGTGCGGGGTGGAGACCTCCTTGGGATGGTGTGGGTTGAAACTAATATCCGCGTATCCCTGATCGTCACTCAAGATGACCACGATGTTGGGCGGGCGGGGCGTCGCGGCGGAGAGCGCGCCGAGGAGCAGGGCGAAAACGGTGGCGAATCGAGTTGGGGTTTTCATGGATAAAAGTTGGTATCGGGTCACGGGGCCGACTCGTAGAGGGCGAGCAACTGCGCGGGGGTCAGCGCGCGGTGAAAGATCGCGAGTTCGTCAATCACACCGTCCCAGAAGCCGGGAGTATTGCGCTCGGGGACAAGTCCGCCGTCGAGTTTGACGCCGATGCCGAGGGCGTCGGGCGCGTTCGGGCTGAGCCCGTCGCAAGCGGCGGAAGCGACCTCGCGACCGTTCCGGTAAAGCCGGAGCGTGGCACCATCGAGCGTGAACGCCACCAACTGCCACTCGCCGATGGGCAGCGGCACGGCGTCGCGCACGCCGACTTCGCGCTCCGCGGCATCGTGCACGTGCACTTCCAGGCTGCCCTCGTCGTGCCAGAGACCAAAGTGAAATTGACCGCCTTGGCTCCTGCCGCGGTCCTTGGCCCAGTGTTTCGCAATACTGGCCCAACGCGACCGGCTGGCGGCGCGCACCCACGCACACACGGTGAGCGTGCCTTCCGGCGCCGCGGGAAAGGCTGGCACCACCGCGTAGCTGCGCGCTTCGGCTCCGCCGAGCCGCAGACCCGCGCCGACTCGTCCGGGGACCGACGTGCCGGCGCCAGATCCCGGGTGGATGTGACCGTCGAGTCCAGATTCAGACACATCGACGAGACGGTCGGCCTCAGGCGTAATTCGCATCCGATAGTAGGCCACGGGATCGAGCGAACGAACCAGGCGGGCAAAATCACTCGCCCGTTCGTCAAACGTTCGGACAAAACGCTGCGGCTCATAACCGATGCCAGTCGGCGTGCGCGTCTTCGTATCGATGCGCGTGGCGCGCGTCTCGCTCAGCCGAAGCGAATCCGGTTCCGAGGCATTCGTGACAAGCACCTCGCCTTTGAACACATGCACCTCGCTGCTCCCCGCCGCGGCGCTCACGCCAAACTCCGTGCCGAGATCGACGATGCGGGCGCTCGGGGTTTCCACTGCAAATCCCTTGGCGGCGTCGGGCACCCGCGCGCTGACGTTGCCCTCGGCCAGCCAGAGCAGGCCGGCGTGGCGAAGTTCAAAACGCGCCGGGGCTTCGAGCACGATCACGACGCCACTGGCGTAGGTCAGCTCCAGGAGCCCGCTGCGCAATTGGAGCGTGCCCCCACCGAGCGCGTGCCCGACGGTGGCGGAGAGCGGACGGCCCTCGGCAAAGAGCACGGCTCCGCTGGCGTTGGAGACGGTCGCCACGAGCGCACCGCGTGAGGCCGGCAACGCGGCAAAACGGCGCCCGGCGAGAATCGTTGCCACAGTGAGTCCGGCGGCGACGGCCAGCGGAATCCAGCGGTGGAAGAACGACCGGCGTCCGATGCGAGCGCGGGCAACCGCCGGAACGGGACATGGGAATCGTCCTTGGGCCTGCCGCAAATCCGCCGTCAGCATCGCGAGACCGGCGAACGCCTCGCGCGCGGCGGCGGAGTCGGCGAGGAGCGACTCGAGTTCGGCCACCTCGGCATCGGCGATCGTGTTTTCGCGCAGCTGCTCCGCCAGCTCCGCGAGGCGCTGATGATCGACGGCAGAAAAATCAGCCGCGGGTTCACTCATGGCTGGGCGGCGCGGAGCTTCGAGTTCACGCAGGCGAGGAGGCGCACGTGGAGCCGGGAAAGGGCCTTGTAGACCGCATCGACCGTGGTGCCGAGTTGGGAGGCGATTTGTTCCACACTCTCGTCCGTCGAGTAGCGGTGCTGCACGAGCGCGGACTCACGCTCCTTGAGCTGGCCGACACAGGAGCGCAATGCTTCCGCGCGTGCGGAAGAGTCCCAACGAGGCTCGGCCAAGGTGTCGGCGATGGCATCGATGGTCTCGTCGCTGAGGCGCGCCTGCGCCCGGCGTTGGCGGTTATAGTAGCCCATCACCTGAAATCGTGCGATGCGCAGGGCCCAGGCGCCGAAATCCGTGCCCGGTTGAAACTCGCCAAACTTCCGCCACATCACCGCGCAGGTTTCCTGCATCACGTCGTCGGCATCCGCCCCGCGCGGCACAAGCGAAAAGATCAAGCCGGCGATCCGCCGCTGATTTTGCAGCAGCAGGCGGGTGAAAAGTTCACCATCGGGGGGTTGAAACGGAAGCGACATCGCAAAGCACGGCGTAATATTAGACGCGGCTGCTTGGATATGCCCACACGACGATGGAATTGGACATCTTTATTCGTGCGGTTGTGCGTCCCCGAATCGCGGCAACCCGTCCGGCACCGTGACCTTTCCCGCGAATCTCACGAAATGGCCGACCGAGATTGCAACGAACGTGCGCGCATCACGCGCCACCGGCTTTGGTGAAGGTTCCGCTCAAAACCGCCCGTTGACACCGGCCGTGACAGTGGTGCCGCCAAAGAGCTTGAACTGCATTCGGTCGGGAATGCCGCGGTAGGCGGACTGCGGGGCGTTGGTGAGATTGCTGACGTCGATCGAGAAGGTGACGGATGGGCGATATTGGTAGCCGATGCCGGCGTTCACGACCGTGCGGGCGGCCAGATAGCGGCTGCGGGCGGGCTGGCCTTCCGTGAACTCCGTGATCGATTCGCCGGTGTAGTTGACAATCACGCGCGAGGTGAAGCCGCGGTGGCGCCAGAACACGCTGCCGTTGGCGCCACGCGGCACGAAGCCCGCGACATCGCGGCCCTCGCGCCGGCCGCGCCCGCCGTAGTCGCCGTGCGCCGTGAGCGCGGTGAAGTTTACGCTCGCGCCAAGGCCCTTCAGCAGACCGGGGAGAAAGGTGAACTGCTGCTGGTA
>JBDSGI010000053.1:0-3514 GCA_039919035.1 Opitutaceae bacterium | reverse complement strand
CGGGTCTGGCGGATGCCGAGCGTGACCTTGTCGTTGGCGACTTCGTCGGTGATGAGCGTGGCGAGCTGGCCGACGGTCGCGCCGAGCGTCGAGTTGACGGGCGTGGTGGACTTCGCCTGCCACTCGGGAAGGTTGCGCGCGACGTAGGCGAACAAGCGCGCGCCCCGGTCGGCGACGACGGTGATATTTTTGCTCGCAGTGAGCATCAGGCGGAGGTTTGGCGTGGGGTTGCCGACGAGCTGAAACTCGTAGCCCTCGGTCTGCGTGTTCTTGAATTCACCCCACTGCGGATTGGGCACGCGGCTCAGATCAATCGCGTCCCAAATCGCGTTGATCGCGGCGCGCTTGCTGCCGGCGAGAGTGTTGTCGGTGACGTTGCTTTGGGTGGTGGAGAACCGGTCGATCGAGCCCTGAAGTTTTCCACCGAGGAGGGAAAACTTGAGGCCGACATCGTAGCCCTCGCCTTCGATCGGTGAAGCGGGCGCGCCATCGATGTTCACGACGGATTGGTTCGACGGCACAAAGTTCGTGGCGCGATTGGCGAAGAGGCTGAGATACTTCGTGGCGTTGAGCACGACGCCGTAGGAATGCGTGCGCCCGTGGTCGTTGGTGGCGAGCGTGCCGCTGGAATGGGCGACATCAGGAAAGACGCCGAGCGCGTCGCGTTCATAGACGCCCTGCTCCTGAAGGACGCGATCGCGGCGGACGCCGACGGTGGCGACGAGCAGGTTTTCCAGCAGGTTCGCTTGACCGGAAAATACCGTCGCCTTGCTGTCGCTGATATTGTCGCGCGGGGTCGCGCGCACGCGGGCGTAGCCGGAGCGGATGCCGCCGCTGTTGATCGGCGCGAAGGTGGACGAAAAGTAGTCGGTGGTGCCGGGGACGAGATACGTGCGCCGATGAATATTGTTCACGGCGTTGTCGAGCCGGCCGAACGTGCCGGTGGTGAGCAGCGGCGTCAGGTTGACCTCGCGCGCGTTGTCGAGCGTCTGATGCACGCGCTCGTAGTTGAAGAGCGCGCCGAAGTTGAGCGTGCCCAGCTTGCGCTGGAAAATCGTCCAGCGGTTGAGATCGACTTCATACGAGGCGGTGACGCGGGCCTGCGCGTTGTCGGTCGGACGCGTGACCCAGAAAGGGGCGCCTGTCTCGACGAACGGCTTTCCGACCATCGGATTTGGCAGGCCGTTCGGAAGCTGGCTATTGGCGTCCACCTTCACGGCGAGATCGGTTCCGCTCATGGCCTCGAAGTTGCGGAGGAACTGGTGCTCGAATTTCCCCGCGACCTCGATGAAGAGTTTTCGACCGACCGCCTGTTGGATGAAGAGCGACGCGTTGCTCGCGTCGATGTCGGCGGCGTCGCCGTCGCCGCCGAGATTGATGTTGAGCGGAACGACGGCGGGCGCAGCGAAACTCACGCGGTTGTTGAGTGCGCCGTTGACGCGGGCGCGCGTGCCGAGGGCGGACGAGCGCCAGTTCATTGGTGCGATCGCGGGCTGGCCCTCGACGAAGACGAGGAAGCCATTGGCGGCGGTGAATTCGAGGCCGTTGGTCGCGGTGGTGTTGCCGAAGACAGGCTTGAGAGGCGAGCCGGCGCGGACCCACGGCGTGTATTGATCGAAGGCGACGACGGAGCGACCGACCTGCTGGCGGATGCGCGAGGTCTCGGCGTTGAGCGTAATCGTCGTTTCGGCGAACGGCCGGTAGGTCGCCGCCGAGAAGAACGAGCGGCGCTGATTCTTCGTCGGCGTGACGTAGCGGCGGCGATCTTCCTCAAGCACATCGAACCGCAGCCCGAGTTTCTGTGGCACGAGCACGATGCTCGAATCGATGGCAACGCGGTAGCTGTCGAAGCTATCCACACGCAAACTGAGCGAGTGGGAATTTTTGCGGAGATCGGGTCGGTTAGTGACGATGTCGAGGCCACCGCCGGGATTGCCGACGCCGAAAAGGATCGAGTTGGGCCCGCGCGTGAAGGTGAGCCGGCTCGTGTTATAGGCGTCGATCGGCGTCATCGCCGTGAAGAAATTCGTCGTGAGGCTGTCCGAGCGGAAGCCGCGCACGGTAAACGGCGTGCCGGTGCGTTGGCCGTTGTTGTCGAGGTCGCCCTCGTTGCTCTGGTAGCGGGCGGTGCTGGGAAGAAAATCGAGGACGTCGTTGAAACTGAACGCGCCGAGATCGCTCAGCATGTCGGCCGAGATGATGGAGATCGCGGACGGCACGTCTTTCGCCTGCGTCTTGAGCCGCGTGCCGGAGAGCGTTTCGGTGGGCGCGTAACCATCGTCGGTGCCGGCGGAGATGACGAACGGGTTGAGTTCGACGATTTCTTTCGGCGGTGTGGGGCCGGAGGGCGGAAGCTGCTGGGCGGCGGCGAGCGAGACAAATGTCAGGGCGAAGAACGAGCGGACGAGTGAAGGTTGGGGTATTTTCATGGTGGGGTTTGGGTGGGGGTCGCTGGGGTTGGAACAGAAAGGCTGCTAACGCTGCTTCGTTGGCGATCCTGCGGTTTCGGCGAGAACCGCGCGGGCTTTCACGCCTTCGAGGTGGGGGGACTTCGTGCGCGTGAGCCATTCGACGAGGATGGCTTTCAGGCGCGTGACTTCGGCGCGGGATTTTTCGCGGTTCGGATTGCGGCCGATCAGATTGTTCAGCTCGTGCGGATCGGCTTGGAGATCGTAGAGGGCGTCGAGAGAGGTGGCGTCGGCGGAGCGACCGTAGATGAGTTTCCAGCGGCCGGCGCAGAGCATGAAACCGGGGATGACGTTGCTCGGCCACTCGGAGACGGCGATGCGGTCTTCGCCGGATTCGCGGCCCTCGATGAGCGGACGCAGGTTGCGGCCCTCGGCGGCGTGGCCGGGGCGGCCAAGGTAGTCGAGAATCGTCGGAAAGAGATCGAGGTGCGACGTGGGCGCATCGACGACCGTGCCCGACGGAATCACGCCGGGCAGGCGCAGCAGGAGCGGGACGCGCACGGAGCCTTCGTGAAAAACAAATTTCCCGTGGAGGCCGTGCTCGCCGAGTTGCTCGCCGTGGTCGCTGGTGAAAACGACGAGCGTGTTTTCGGCGAGTCCGAGTTCGTCGAGGCGCTTCAGAATGCGGCCGACCCAATCGTCGATTTCGGCGACCATACCGTAGTAGATGGAGGTCATCTGCTGGATCTTCTTCGGGTCGCGATAGCCGGGGGCTTCCTTGCTGGCGCGATCAGCATAGGGGGAGTTGGTGCCGGGCCCGGCGATGCTGGAAGGAACGGAGATTTTTTCAGGAGCGTAGCGGCTAAAATACGGTTCGGACACCATCATCGGCGGGTGCGGTGGATCGAGGGAGATGGTGAGGGTGAACGGGCCACCCTTAAGGCGTTCGAGTGCGGCGAGACCTTCTTTGGCGGTGAAGGCGGCGAGGCTGAATTCCGCCGGGACTTCTACGCGGCCGTAAGATTCGGACTGCGCACCCTTCGTGGGGTTGGCCTTGCCGTAGTTCTCATCGAGCGTGATCGGCGTATAGGGGCCATTGCGCTGCA